>JAEZBK010000126.1 GCA_023427355.1 Pseudomonadota bacterium | reverse complement strand
CTGGTCTCCAACGCGGTGAAGTTCACGCCGCCGGGCGGCCATGTCTCCACCGTCTGCGCCTTGCCGCAAGACGGCGGCATGACCTTCTGCGTCGTGGATGACGGTCCGGGCATCACGCCGGAAAAACTGGCCCGCATCTTCCAGCCCTTCAACCAGATAGACAATCGCTTCGACCGCGAGGCGGGCGGCACCGGCCTTGGTCTTGCGCTGGTGCGGGGCCTGGCCGAACTGCATGGCGGCCGCGCCTGGCTGGAAAGCGAGCCGGGGCATGGCACCCGCGCCTGTCTTTACTTTCCATCAACACTTGCCGGCGCCCAGGCGCGCGAAATCGCCTGATTTCGACGGCGCAAACATTTCAACGGCAGCATTTCCTTAATCCGGCTGCGGCTAGGCTCCACGTGGGAAGGGACGAGACGCGCGTGAGCCTATTTGCGACATTCGGATTGCGCCGCATCAGCGATACGCGCACCCTCAGCAGCCAGCTCGATCTGGCTGTCAGCACGCTGCGATCCACGGGCTTCATGGCGCCGGTCTGGGCGCTGGTGGCGGCCTTGCTCTGCACCGCGCCCCTCGGCGTTTTCGGGCAGGTGGATTTGGCGCGCGCGCTGATGGCGCCGGTGCTGGTCGCGGCCGCGATCGCGCTGATGACGGTGCTGGGCCGCGCCTACACGCGCAGCGGCGATGGTGACGCCGGACAGGCGGAACGCTGGCTTCCCTGGTTCATGGTTGCGCAGGTGGTGATCAGCATGGCCTGGGGCGCGCTGCCCTGGCTGTTGTGGGAACCGGGCAACGCGCTCAATCACATGTTCATCGCCGCCACCGTGCTGTCGGTGGTGGCGGCCCTTCTGGTCAGCCGCGTCTGCAATCTCGATATCTATGTCTCCTGCCTGGTGCCCATCGCGGCGATGACCTCCGCGCGCTTCCTGACGGGCGAACTGGTGATGGACATGGTGCTGGGCGTGATGGCGCCGTTCCTGGCGCTGCAGATGTGGTTCACCAGCCGCCCGCTGATCCGCCGCATGGAGGAAGACTCCCGGCTGCGCTTCAAGGTCGAAGACCTGGCGCGGGAGCTGGAAGAAACCCGCGACGACGCGCTGCGCAAGCGCTTCGAGGCCGAAACGGCCAACGCCTCCAAGACCGCATTCCTCGCCAATATGAGCCATGAGCTGCGTACGCCGCTCAATGCCATCCTGGGCTTTTCCGAAATCATCAGCCAGGAATGTTTCGGGCCGGTGGGCAATGCCCGCTACAAGGACTATGCCGGCGACATCCATTCCTCCGGCGCCCACCTTTTGTCGCTGATCAACGACCTGCTCGACATCGCCAAGATCGAGGCGGGCCGCATGGACATCGCGCCCCATCCGCTCGATGCCGCCCGCACCTTCGACATCGCGCTCAAGCTCATTTCCTCCAAGGCGCGCGAGAAGGGGCAGAGCCTGTCCATCGCCATCGAACCCAACGCGCCGGCGCTCCATGCCGATGAACGCGCCATCAAGCAGATTCTCATCAACCTGGTATCCAACGCGGTGAAGTTCACGCCCGAAGGCGGCCGCATCGAAGTGGTGGGCGCGCGCGCCCGCGATGGCGGCTTCCAGATCATGGTGGCCGACAATGGCCCCGGCGTCCCGCGCGACAAGCTGGACAAGATCTTCACGCCCTTCAGCCAGGTGGACAATCGCTATGACCGCCAGGCGGGCGGCACCGGCCTGGGGCTGGCGCTGGTGCGGGGCCTGGCGGAACTGCATGGCGGCCGCGCCTGGCTGGAAAGCGAATTCGGCAAGGGCTGCCAGGTCTATGTGAACATTCCCGCCCGCCCGGCCATGGCGGCCGCCCAGGTCGCCTGACAGGCAGAGGGGTGCAAACAAAAAGGGCGCGGGGATGACCCGCGCCCTTTGTTGTTTCGAAGCCTGACGATCAGACCGAGTAGTACATCTTGAACTCGATCGGGTGCGGCGTGTGCTCGAACGCATACACCTCTTCATACTTCAGATCGATATAGGACTCGATGAAGTCCTTGCTGAACACGCCACCCTTGGTCAGGAAGTCGTGGTCGGCCTTCAGGCTGTCCAGCGCCTCGCGCAGCGAACCGCAGACCTGCGGCACGGTCGCCAGTTCTTCCGGCGGCAGGGCGTACAGGTCCTTGTCCATCGGACCGCCCGGATGGATCTTGTTCTCGATGCCGTCCAGGCCGGCCATCAGCAGCGCTGCATAGGCCAGGTAGGGGTTCGCGCCCGGATCGGGGAAGCGGACCTCGACGCGCTTGCCCTTGGGCGAAGGCGAGAAGGGGATGCGGCACGAAGCCGAACGGTTGCGCGCCGAATAGGCCAGCAGCACCGGGGCCTCGAAGCCGGGGATCAGGCGCTTGTAGCTGTTGGTCAGCGGGTTGGTGAACGCGTTCAGCGCCTTGGCGTGCTTGATGATGCCGCCGATGTAGTACAGGCAGGTGTCCGACAGGTCGGCATAGCCCGAACCGGCGAACAGCGGCTTGCCCGCCTTCCAGATGGACTGGTGGACGTGCATGCCCGAGCCATTGTCGCCATAGACGGGCTTGGGCATGAAGGTCGCGGTCTTGCCATAGGCCTGCGCGACCTGGTGGATCACATACTTGTAGATCTGCATGTAGTCGGCGCACTTGGTCAGCGTGTTGAACTTGAAGCCAAGTTCATGCTGGGCCGAAGCCACTTCGTGATGGTGCTTCTCGGGCTGGATGCCCATGTCCTTCATCACGGCCAGCATTTCGCCGCGCATGTCCTGCTCGGAGTCGATCGGCGGAACCGGGAAATAGCCGCCCTTCACCTTGGGACGGTGACCCAGATTGCCTTCCGGATATTCCGTGCCGGTGTTGGTCGCGCTCTCCTTGGAGTTCAGGTAGTAGTAGCCGGCGTTCATCGTGACGTCGAAGCGCACGTCATCGAAGATGAAGAATTCGGCTTCCGGACCGAAATAGGTGGTGTCGCCGATGCCCGAGGCATTCACATAGGCCTCGGCGGCCTTGGCGATGGAGCGCGGGCAGCGGGCATAGTTCTGCCCCGTGAGCGGCTCCAGCACGTCGCAGATCAGGATCAGCGTGGTCTGGGCGAAGAAGGGGTCGATGACCGCGGTTTCCAGGTCCGGCTTCAGCAGCATGTCGGACTCGTTGATGGCCTTCCAGCCTTCGATGGACGAGCCGTCGAACATCGTGCCTTCGTTCAGGAACTCCTCGTCCACCATCATCAGGTCGAAGGTGACGTGCTGCCACTTGCCCTTCGGGTCGGTGAAGCGGATGTCCACATACTTCACCTCCTTGTCCTTGATCAGCTTCATGATATCTGCTGCGGTCGTCTTCTTGTCGGCCATGACTTTGGTCTTCCCTTCAACGTTTAATTTCTAGTTTACCC
>JAEZBK010000108.1 GCA_023427355.1 Pseudomonadota bacterium | reverse complement strand
ATCCGCGGCTTTTTAAGCGTTTCTGAACCGGGCGGGAGGCAAGGTTCCGGCCGGGAAGGGCTGGGGCGGAAAGGCTCCAGGTGAAGCTGAGTGATAGTGTGCTTGTGACGCGGATCATCCGGTATGTGTTCGGCGCGCTGGCTGGCGTGATGCTGCTGGCTGCCGTGGCGGACATTCTCATTCGCGGCCATCTGGGCATCATCTCGCCGGTGAATTTCGGCGCCCTGCTGGCGGTGGCGCTGGCCTTCCTGGTGCAAAATCTCCTGGTGGCGCGCGAGAAGAGTGAGATGCTGGCCGCGCAGGCGCAGCAGCTCAAGCAGTTCGCGGGCCGCCTCGAAGCCTCGCTCAAGAACGCCGCCGCCATCAATGCGCGGCTCAACCATTCGGAGGTCCGCTACAAGGGCCTGGTGGATGCGCAGGGCGACGCCATTTTCCGGCGCGACGCCGCCAGCCGCCTGACCTATGGCAACGCCGCCTTCTTCCGCCTGTTCGGCCTGGAGCCGACGCGCGCCATCGGCTACCCCTTTGCGCCCGAGCCGCATCCGGAAAGCCGCGGGCCGCTTCTGGGCCTGTTCAGCGCGCTGGAAAATGGCCAGGGCCGCGCCCGCTATGACCAGCATGTGCGCACCGCGCTGGGCTGGCGCTGGATCGCGTGGGAAGATTTTGCGGTGCGCGACGCCCATGGCCGCCTGGTCGAGGTGCAGAGCGTGGGCCGCGACATCACCGAACGCAAGGCGCTGGAACAGGCGCTGACCGAGGCCAAGGACAGCGCCGAAGCCGGAAGCCGCGCCAAGTCGGGCTTCCTGGCCACGATGAGCCACGAGATCCGCACGCCGATGAACGGCGTCCTGGGCATGGCGCGGCTGCTGCAGGAAACGCCACTGACGGCGGAACAGCGCACCTATACCAATGCCATCACCGAATCCGGCGAGGCGCTGCTGGCGCTGATCGGCGACATACTGGATTTCTCCAAGATCGAATCCGGCATGCTGACGCTGGACGAGGACGAGGTGGATGTGCGCCAGATGACGGCCGCGGTGAGCGAGCTGCTGGCCACGCGCGCCCATGCCAAGGGCATCGAACTCATCAGCACGGTGTCGGGCGACGTCCCGGCGACCATCCGCGCCGATCACCTGCGCCTGCGCCAGATCGTCACCAACCTGGGCGGCAATGCCGTGAAGTTCACCGAGGCCGGCGGCGTCGCGGTCTGCGTGACGAAGGTGCAGGGCGAGGGCCGGGCCTTCATCCGCTTCGAGGTGCGCGATACCGGCGTGGGCGTGGCCCCCGAAAAGCGCCGCGAAATCTTCGACGAATTCGTGCAGGCCGATTCCAGCCATGCCCGCAAGTTCGGCGGCACGGGGTTGGGCCTGGCCATCTCCCGCCGCCTGGTCGAGACCATGGGCGGGCAGATCGGCGTGGACGAGGCGCCGTCCCTTGGCAGCGAAAAAGGCGGCGGCTCCAGCTTCTGGTTCACCGTGCCCGCCATCGTGGTGGAGGCTGCGCGGGCCGATCATGCGCTGGCCGGCCTGACCGTGGCGGTGGTCAGCCCCAACCGCGTGCTGGCGCAGGGCCTGATGGCCCAGATCCGCGAAGCGGGCGGCGATGTGGTGGGCGCCTCCGTGGCCCCGGGCGAAAAAGTGGATGCCGTGCTGATTGACGGCGGCACCGGCGCCGAACCCTTGCCCGTGGTGATGCCGCAAGGCGGCATGCCCGCCTATCTGCTGGTGGCGCCGCAGGCGCGCGGGCGGCTGGACGGGATCGGCGAGATGGGGTTCGCCGGATACCTGCTCAAGCCGGTGCGCCAGTCCGCGCTGGTGGAACGGCTGCTGGAAACCCGCAGGCGGAACGCCCAGCCCGCGCCCGCAAGGCGCCAGGAGGAAATGGCGTTCACCCTGCCCAAGCCCGACCTGGAAGCGGCCATTGCCGCCGCGCTGCCCGTCGAATCCGAATTGCCGCCGCTGGTCGCCGAAGCGCCCCCGGTCATGGCCCCCATTGCCACGCCGGCTGCGGCGCCTGTTGCCGTCCCCGCGCGGTCCCAGACCGGCCTGACCATCCTGTTGGCCGAGGACAATCCCATCAACATGATGCTGATCCGCGAATTGCTGAAGCGGCGCGGCCACCATGTGGTGGAAGTGACGACCGGCACCGATGCGGTGAAAGCCATGGCGGCGCAGCGTTTTGACCTGCTGCTGACCGACATCCACATGCCCGGCATGGACGGGATCGAGGCCGCGCGCGCCATCCGCCGCCAGGAACAGGCGGCGGGCGCCCCCCGCGTGCCGATCGTGGCGCTGACCGCCGATGCGCTGGAAACCGGCAAGCGCGCCTGCCAGGAAGCGGGCATGGACGGCTTCCTGACCAAGCCGGTGGAGCCTGCCGAGCTGGAGGAGATGTTCCTGATGCTCTTCCCCGCCGAGGACGAGATCGTCGCGGCTTGACCCCTGTCCGGCAGGACTAGGAAAGCCCCCGAAAATCTGTAGCTTCGCGCCTTGAACAGGGGCGGGGCTTTCACATGGACACGGCGAAGAAGAGCTGGCTGGACGGCGTGAAGCCCTATGTCGAGAAGGCTTCGATCGCGGCCTTCATGCTGGGGGTCTCCTCCGGCTTCCCCTATGCGATGATCGCCGCCACGCTGACCACGCGCCTGGCGCAGGATGGCATCTCCAAGCGCACCGTCACCGCCTTCGCGCTGGCCTTCCTGGTCTATAACTTCAAGTTCCTCTGGGCCTGGGTCATTGACGGGGTGCGCGTTCCGGTGCTGCACCGCCTGGGACAGCGCGTGTCCTGGATGATCGTGGCGGGCGCGATGGTGGTGGCGGCGGTGTTCAACCTGGCGCTGGCGCAGCCGACCCAGGACATTCTCTTCACGGCCTATGCCGCCATCGCGGTGGCCTTTGCGGGCGCCACGTTCGATATCGTGATTGACGCCTATCGCATCGAAGTGGCGCGGCCAGACCAGTTGGGCGTCTCCTCCGGCATGACGCAATATGGATGGCGCATCGGTTCCACCGTGGCGGCGTCGCTGGCCCTGTTCCTGTCGGCGCGCGCGGGATGGGAAATCGCCTACATGGCCTGCGCCGCGCTGGCGCTGCCGGCGGTTCTGACCGCGCTGATCCTGGGCGAGCCGGAACGGCATCGCGACGCCGCCCCGCGCTCGGGCATCGTGGCGGCGGCCAAGGCGGCCTATGGCCCCTTCGTGGAATTCTTCTCCCGCCAGGGCGCGTTTCTGGTGCTGCTGTTCATCCTGCTGCACAAGATCGGCGACACGCTGGCCAACCTGACGCTGCGGCTGCTGCTCAACGACATGGGCTACACCAATGACGAGATCGCGCTCTATGACGTGGGCATCGGCTTCTGGGCATTGCTGATCGGCATCTTCATCGGCGGGGTGATGTACGCCAAGCTGGGCATGAAGCGCGCGGTGCTGATCAGCCTGATCCTGATGGCGGTCACCAACTTCAACTTCGCGCTTCTGGCGGCGGCGGGTCACAGCAATGCCGGGCTGGCCGCGACCATGCTGTTCGAGAATATCGCCAGCGGCATCGGCGGCGTCACCGTGGTGGCCTATTTCTCGGCCCTGTGCGACCTGCGCTTCACCGCTTCGCAATACGCGCTGATCTCGGCGGCGGCTTCGATCGTGGGGCGCATCC
>JAEZBK010000086.1 GCA_023427355.1 Pseudomonadota bacterium | reverse complement strand
CCGGCGCTCATCGCCGCCGCCGCCGCCCAGATGGGCGACCGTTCGCGCGCCGAAGCCGGCTTCAACCGCGCGCGGCTACTGCTTACCGCCGCCAATCCCGCCACCTATCCGCACGATGCCTATGGCTCGCTGCTGCGCGACCTGTCGGGCGCGCTGGCGCTGGCGGCACAGCATGGCCGTCCCGACCTGGTGCCGGTGCTGCTGGAAAAATCCCGCCAGCTCGACACCCGGGCCGAATACACCACGACGCAGGAAAAGGGCTGGATGCTCAAGGCCGCCCACGCCCTGACGGAGCAGAAGCTGCCGCTCACCGTCACGGTGAACGGCACGCCCGCCGCGCCGCGCGAAGGGGCGGTGCGGCTGACGCCCTCGCTGCAACAGTTGGACAATGGCGTCACCATCGCCAATCGCGGGCAGGGCACGGCCTGGCGCACGGCATCGGTCACCGGCACGCCCGCATCGCCCCTGCCGCCCGCGGCCAGCGGCATGACGCTGAACAAGACGGTGTGGACCATGTCGGGCGCGCCCGCCAATCTGTCGGCCCTGCGCCAGAATGATCGCGTCATCATCCAGATCTCGGGCGGGCTGCCCAACAATCTGTGGCGTCAGATGGGCGTGGTGGACCTCTTGCCCGCCGGGCTTGAGATCGAACAGGCGCTGGGCGCCGAGGATGGCAAGCTCTATCCCTTCCTGGGCCGCCTCACCGACACGGCCATGACGGGCAAGCGCGACGACCGTTTCATCGCCGCCTTCAACCTGGGGGCGCAATATCGTCCTGCCAACCGCCAGGGGCCGGAGCCGCAACCGCAGTTCCGCATCGCCTATATCGCGCGTGCCGTGACGGTCGGCCGCTTTGCGTTGCCCGCCGCCCATGCCGAGGATATGTATGCCCCCGCCATCACGGCCCGGACCGCGATGGGTGAAGTGATCGTTGCGCAGTGATGGTTGCGGCGGATACGGGACCAGCCTGCCTTGGGGTAGACATGAACTGGAAGAACTTCATCATCGCCATCCTGATCGGGGTGCTGCTGGCGGCGACGCTGGTGCTGGTCTTCCAGCGCTGGCCGCACCTGGCGGAATCGCCCGTCACCATGGTGGTGCTGTTCCTGGTCGCCTTCGGCGCCTCGCGCCTGATGCGGAGGTTCATTCGCAAATGAGCAAACCCGTCAAAGGCAAGGCCTTCGTCACGGCCTTCGGTTTCTTCTGCTTCGGCTTCTTCCTGCTGGCGCTGGTCTTCAACAAATATCCCCCCGCCGACAACTCGCCCGTCACGCTGGTGGTCTTCGTTCTCTATGTGGCGCTGGCCGTGTGGACGACGCGGCGCATGGCGCGCACATGAATGTCCGGCTGCAGCGCGCGGGATATGCGCTGCTGGGCCTCGTCTCCACGCTCGTCCTGGCCAACTGGCTGCTGCCGCCCGACATGACGCGCGCCCAGGCCATCTCGCCGCAGGTGACGGCGCAGGACGGCACGCTGCTGCGCGCCTTCCTCTCCCCGGATGGATACTGGCGCATCGCCACCGATGCGCGCGATGTCGGTCCGCGCTATCTCGCCATTCTCAAGGCCTATGAAGACCGGCGCTTCGGCTCCCATCCCGGCGTGGATCTGCTGGCGCTGGGCCGCGCGGCGCGGCAATGGGCGGGGGCGGGGCGCATCGTTTCCGGCGGCTCGACCCTCACCATGCAGGTGGCGCGCCTTCTGGAGCCCGAGCTGCTGCAAAAGCGCGGCCTCCTCACCAAGGCGTTGCAGGCGGTGCGCGCCGTGCAGCTTGAACTGCGCTATTCCAAGGACGAAATCCTCGGCCTCTATCTCACGCTGGCGCCGATGGGCGGCAATCTCGAAGGCGTGCGCGCCGCCGCGCTCTCCTATTTCGGCAAGGAACCGGCGGCGCTGACCCTGGCCCAAAGCGCGCTGCTGGTGGCCTTGCCGCAATCGCCGGTGCGCCAGCGGCCCGACCGGCATGCCCAGGCCGCGCGCAAGGGCCGCGACCATGTGCTGGACCGCATGGTGGCGCTGGGGGTGGTCACGGCCGCCGACGCACGCGAAGCCAAGAAGGAAGGCGTGCCCTTCGCGCGGCAGGACATGCCGCTGACCGCGCCCCATCTCGCACAAAAGCTGGTGTCAGCGCGCAAAGCGGAGGGGGTTATCAGAACAACCCTCAACGCGCGCATCCAGAAATCAGCCGAGAAATTGGCGAAGGCCGAGCGCGGATGGTTTGACGACGGCGCGGACCTCGCCATCGTCGTGGTCGAAAACCGGTCGCGCAATGTCATCGCCTATATTGGCGGCACCGATTACTGGGGCCGCAGCGGCGGGCAGGTGGATCTGGCCTCGCGCGAACGCTCGCCCGGCTCGGCGCTCAAGCCGTTCATCTATGGCCTGGCCTTTGACGGCCTGATGCTCCACCCACTGACGCGGATGGAAGACCAGCCCACCCAGTTCGGCGATTACGCGCCGCAGGATTTCGACGGCTCCTTCCTGGGGACCGTGACGGCGAAGGACGCGCTGCAGATGTCGCTCAATATTCCGGCCGTGGCCGTGCTGGAGCGCGTCGGCCCGCTGGCCTTCACCCTCAACCTGCAGAATGCCGGCGCCCATATCGCCTTTCCCAAGGGCGGCGCCGCGCCGTCGCTGCCGGTGGCGCTGGGCGGGCTGGGCATTTCCGTCGCCGACATCGCCATGCTCTATGCCGGCATCGCCGAAGGCGGGCAGGCAAGGGCCTTGCGCGTGCTCGCCGATGCGCCCGATGCTCCAGCCAGGCGCCTCTTCGGTCCGGCTTCCGCCTGGTATCTGCGCGACATCCTGAAAGACGTGGCGCTGCCCGATGGCTGGGCGATGGGGCAGGGACTGCTGCGCGCCCGCACCATCGGCTTCAAGACCGGCACCTCCTATGGC
>JAEZBK010000042.1 GCA_023427355.1 Pseudomonadota bacterium | reverse complement strand
CGGTAGGGGATAGGCCTGCCCGGAGCCGGGCGCAAGCCTCTGGAATGGCAAGGCGGATGGCCGGTTTGGGCATGGACCATTAACGGGTGCCCGCTTAGGGTCGGTTCCATGGCCGACTCACGCTCTTCGCGCCCATTCGCGCCCTTCGAATGGATGATCGCCGCGCGTTACCTGCGCGCCAAGCGGCAGGAAAGTTTCGTCTCCGTGATCTCGGGATTCTCGCTGCTGGGCATCGCGCTGGGCGTGGCGACGCTCATCATCGTCATGAGCGTGATGGGCGGTTTCCGCAACGAGTTCCTCAAGAGCCTGCTGGGCTTCAACGGCCATGTCACGGTGCAGGCGGTGGGACAGCCCCTGATGGGCTATGAAGCGGCGACGGCGCGCCTGGCCAAGGTGCCCGGCGTCACCCGCGCCGCGCCGATCATCGATACGCAGGTGATGGCCACCGCCTATGGCGTCAATTCGGGCGTGATCGCGCGCGGCATGCGCGGGCAGGACCTGGCCAGCCTGCACAGCGTGGCGTCGTCCCTGAACAAGGGCGCGCTGGAAGCCTATCGCGAGGGCGGCGTGGTGATCGGCACCGGGCTGGCCAACAAGTTCGGCCTGAGGGTGGGCGACAACATCACGCTGATCTCGCCCAATGGCGACGAGACGCCGTTCGGCACCACGCCGCGCATCGTCAGCTATCCGGTGGCGGGCATCTTCAAGGTGGGCAACACGCTTTACGACACCGGCTTCGTCTTCATGCCGCTGCCCGAGGCGCAGGCCTTTTCCGGTTACGAACAGGGTGTCACCGCCATCGAGGTGATGCTGAACAACCCCGAAGACAATATGCGGATGCTGCCGCAACTGGCCGCCGCGGCGGGCGCCGGCACGCGGCTGGTGCCGTGGCAGAACGTCAACACCGCCTTCATGGAAGCGATCGAGATCGAGCGCAACGTGATGTTCCTGATCCTGTCGCTGATCATCCTGGTGGCGGCGCTGAACATCATTTCGGGCCTGGTCATGCTGGTGAAGGACAAGTCGCGCGACATCGCCATCCTGCGCACCATGGGCGCATCGCGCGGGGCGGTGATGCGGGTGTTCCTGATCTCGGGCATGAGCATCGGCGTGACCGGCACCGTGGTCGGGCTGGTGCTGGGCGTGGTCTTCTGCCTGAACATCGAGAATATCCGCCAGGGCCTGCAGAGCCTGACGGGCACGACGCTGTTCGATCCCACCATCTATTTCCTCTCGCGCATGCCGGCCGAACTCGATCCCATGCAGGTGACGGGCGTGGTGCTGATGGCGCTGGGCCTCACCTTCCTGGCGACGCTGTATCCCAGCTGGCGCGCGGCCAAGCTCGATCCGGGGGAGGCGCTGCGCTATGAGTAGCGTGTTGCGCCTGCAGAACGTCACCCGCCGCTATCGCGAGGGTGAGGGCCAACTGGAAGTCTTCAGCGGCCTGGAGCTGGACCTGAAGGCCGGTGAAGTCGTGGCGCTGGTCGGCCCGTCGGGCGCGGGCAAGTCGTCGCTGCTGCACATGGCGGGTCTGCTGGAAGCCCCCACCAGCGGCGAGATCTATGTGGATGGCGTGGCGGCCTCGACCCTGTCGGATGGCGAACGCACGCGCATCCGCCGGGACAAGATCGGCTTCGTCTACCAGGCCCATCACCTGTTGCCGGAGTTCGACGCGCTGGAAAATGTGATCATGCCGCAGATGATCGCCGGCAAGTCCCGCGCCGAGGCGGCGGTGGAGGCAGAGCGCCTGCTGATCGTGCTGGGGCTGGGCAAGCGGCTGACGCACCGGCCCTCGCAATTGTCGGGCGGCGAACAGCAGCGCGTGGCGATTGCGCGCGCGCTGGCCAACAGGCCGAAGATCCTGCTGGCCGACGAACCCACGGGCAACCTGGACCCGCGCACGAGCGGAGGGGTGTTCGATGCCCTGATCCAGATCACGCGCGAACAGGGGCTGGCGGCGCTGATCGCCACGCACAATTTTGAATTGGCGGCGCGCATGGACCGGGCGCTGCTGCTGCACCAGGGCAAGCTGGTGCATGGGACAGAGCTGGCGCGCGGTTAGTTCGCTCGCTTGAGAGGGGCAGGCGCCGTCCTGGCGATCCTGGCCACAACGGTGACGTTCGGTTCCAGCACCCCGGCGATGTCGTACCGGACGGACGTGCCCAGCAGCCGTTAATCCCTGAGGTCTTTTCGTGTTTTCCGGCAACCAATCCGTGTGCGGAGGGTTGGAAAGGCATGGGATATCAGGACCATACCGTATTCGTTTCCAGCCAGGCCCGATTGGTCACGTTTTGTTCTTGTGTTCGCATCGGAACGGATGTAGAACAAAAGCGAGCGAGACGGGAGGCGATCATGGTGTGGGCCAAGGACGTGGCGGCGGGCGTGGGTCTGGTTCTGTTCATGGTGGGGGCATTTGCCGTCGCCAGTGGGGCGCAATCGCTGCTTTCCGCCGTCTGAGTTGTGGATAGGGCGCATTGGGGCGCCCATCCCGCCCGGTCACGGGCGATAGTGGCCGGACTTAAGCAGCGGCACCCCTTCCATGGCTTCCTTCGTCCATTTGCGCGTGAAGAGCGCCTATTCGCTTCTTGAAGGCGCGGTGCGGCCCAAGGACCTGGCCCGTCTGGCGGCCGGCATGGACATGCCCGCCGTGGCGGTCACCGACAGCGACAATCTTTTCGGCGTCTATGAAATCTCCGACACGCTTTCCAAGGCGGGGGTGCAGCATATCGTGGGGGCGCTGCTGTCGGTGGAGCTGGCCGGCGCGGCCCCCGGCCAGCGCAGCCGCAAGCCGCCGCAGATTCCGCTTCTGGTGCAGGACGAGGGTGGTTATCTGAGCCTGTCCGCCCTGTTGTCGGCGGCGTATCTGGATGTGGGGCCGGGGGATTATCCCCATGTGACGGGTGCGCGGCTGGCGGCGCACACCGACGGGCTGATCGCGCTGACGGGCGGCCCCGGCGGGCCGATCAACCGGCTGCTGGTCGAGGGCCAGCGCGCGGCGGCCGAAGCCCTGATGGATCAACTGGCGGGGCTGTTTCCGCAGCGCCTGTATGTCGAATTGCAGCGGCACAACCTGCCGGAGGAACGCGCCGCCGAGGATGGGCTGCTGGAGATGGCCTATGCCAGGGGCCTTCCCATCGTCGCCACCAATGACGTGCATTTCGACGCGGCCTCGATGCACCAGGCGCATGATGCCCTGTTGTGCATCGCCGACGGCACCTTCGTGTCGCAGGATGATCGCCGCCGCCTGACGCCCGAGCATCGCTTCAAGACGGCGAAGGAGATGGAGATCGTCTTTGCCGACCTGCCCGAAGCGCTGGCGAACACGGTGGAGATCGCGCGGCGCTGCGCCTTCGTGCCCAAGAAGCGCAAGCCCATCCTGCCGGTGTTCGCACCGCCTTTGGGCCTGAGCGCCGAGGAGGAACTGAAGGCGCAGGCCGAGGCCGGCCTGAAGGCGCGCATGGCGGCCAGCAAGGCGCTGTATGCGCAGGAGGCGGCCTATCATGAACGGCTGGCCTATGAGCTGGGCATCATCAACCGCATGGGCTTTCCCGGCTACTTCCTGATCGTGTCGGACTTCATGAAGTGGACGCGGGCGCAGGGCATTCCGGTGGGCGTGCGCGGTTCCGGCGCGTCTTCGCTGGTGGCCTGGGCGCTGGACATCACCAACCTGGACCCGCTGCGCTTCGGCCTGTTCTTCGAACGCTTCCTGAACCCCGAGCGTCTTTCGATGCCGGACTTCGATATCGATTTCTGCCAGGAGCGGCGCGACGAGGTCGTGCGCTATGTGCGCGCCAAATATGGTCATGACCGGGTGGCGCAGATCATGGCGCTGGGTTCGCTGCAGGCGCGCGCGGCGGTGCGCGACGTGGGCCGCGTGTTGCAGATGCCCCTGGGCCTGGTGGACCGCATCGCCAAGCTGATCCCCAACCCGCCGGGCAAGCCGGTCTCGCTGGAGGATGCGCTGAAGACCGAGCCGAGGCTGGAGCAGATTGCCGAAGGCGAGCCGATCGCGCGGCGGCTGTTCGAGATCACCGGCAAGATCGAGGGGCTGTATCGCCATGCGTCCACCCATCCGGCGGGTGTGGTGATCGGCGACAGGCCGCTGCCGGAAATCCTGCCGCTCTATCGCGATCCGCGCTCCGACATGCCGGTGACGCAGTTCGACTATGAGGATGCGGAAAAGGCCGGACTGGTGAAGTTAGACTTTCTGGGTCTCAAGACCCTGACCGTCATCGCCAAGGCGGAGGAACTTCTGGCCAAGCGCGGCATCGTTCTGCGCACCCAGGATATTGATTTCGACGATCCGGGCACCTTCGAGATGCTGGCGCGCGGCGACAG
>JAEZBK010000261.1 GCA_023427355.1 Pseudomonadota bacterium | reverse complement strand
GTGCGGGAGCGGGCACGGTCGTGGGCGTCGGCAGAGCCACCTCGCCCAGCGCGGGCGTGACCCCGGCACAGGGATTGATCGGGGTACAACCGCTGCCATTGCTGGGCACCGACGACAAAGGCGGGGTCGGCAAGGCCACGATGGGGGGCGCGCCCCGGACCTGCGCCAGCGCAGGCATGGCCGCCAGGAAGACAAAAGAGCTCAGAATCAGTCCGATACGCACGGCGATGTTCCGTTTTTTTCTCAGCGGCCAAGAATCTGGTCGCGGCCCCCCGGCTTTCAAGGGTGTACGGAACTTTCTGGCACAGGGCAAATGACTGGGACATGAACGGGACGCGCGAACGAAACAGGGCGGCGCGTGGCGCGCCGCCCTGCTGCAGGTTCGCAAAAAAGGATCGCCTAGTTCCTGGCCGCCGCAGGCTTGGCCGCCGATGCCGTGGCGGCGGGCGTGTCGGTCGCAACCGCCACCGTCATCTTGCCGTTGACCAGGTCCAGCGCATAGGCGAGCTGGAAGTCGTCATACTTCTGGCCCGCCGCGGGCTTGATCACCGGGGCGTTGAGGCGCTTGGCCGGCACCGGCTCGCCCGCCAGGTGACCACGCAGGTCCGCTTCGGACTGGCGCGCCAGCTTGGGCACCGCCGCCTCGTCGCCCTGCGCCACCTGGATGTCCGGCACGATGCCCTGGGCCTGGATCGAATGGCCCGACGGCGTGAAATAGCGCGCCGTGGTCAGGCGCAGCGCGCCGCCGGCCTGGCTCAACGGAATGATGGTCTGCACCGAACCCTTGCCGAAGCTGGTCATGCCCACGATGGTCGCGCGCTTGTGGTCCTGCAGCGCGCCCGCCACGATTTCCGACGCCGAGGCGCTGGAGGCGTTGACCAGCACCACGATCTTCTTGCCTTCGGCGATGTCGCCCGAACGGGCATCATAGCGCTGGGTGTCTTCATTGTGGCGGCCGCGCGTCGAGACGATCTCGCCCGTGCTGAGGAAATCGTCCGACACCTGGATCGCCTGGTCCAGCAGGCCGCCCGGATTGTTGCGCAGGTCCAGCACATAGCCCGCGATGGACGGGCCGATCTGGCGCTTGAGTTCGCGCACCGCGCGCTCCACGCCCGACGATGTCTGCTGGTTGAAGCCGGGAATGCGGATATAGCCGACATTGCCTTCGCGGCGGAACGAGATGGCGTCGAGCTGCACGATGGCGCGGGTCAGCGACACATCGAAAGGCTGCTTCTCGCCCTGGCGGATCACGGTCAGCGTGATCTTCGAACCGGCGGGGCCGCGCATCTTGTCGATCGCCTCGTCCAGCGGCAGGCCCATGATCGAGACGCCGTCAATCGCGCCGATCCGGTCGCCGCCCTTGATGCCGGCCTTGGCGGCGGGCGTGCCGTCGATCGGCGAAATCACCTTGATGAGGCCGTCTTCCTGCGTCACCTCGATGCCCACGCCGCCGAACTGGCCGCGCGTCTGCACCTGCATGTTGCCGTAGCTCTTGGCGTCCATATAGGCCGAGTGCGGGTCGAGGTTCGACACCATGCCCTGGATCGCCGCGCTGATCAGTTCGCGGTCCTGCACGGGGCGCACATAGTTGGCGCGCACGCGCTCGAAGGCGTCGGAAAAAAGATCGAGCTGGCGATAGGCGCTGGCGTCATCGGCCCCGCGCGCGCTCATCACGCCCAGGGCGGCGCCGAAGCCCACGACCACACCCATGCCGACCAACGCGATGCGCTTCATTTTTTCGCCTTCCTCAAATCGAGGCTGAGCCAGGGCTCCGGATCGAGCCCCTTGCCGTCACGCCGCAGTTCGAAATAGAGCCTGCCGTCGCCGGCTGTTCCCGGCATGGTCCCGACGGGTTCACCCGCCAGCAGCTCGTCATTCGGACGTACCGACACCTGTCCCAACCCCGCCAGGACCAGATCGTACCCAGTGCTGACTTCCAGGATCAAGACATATCCGGCCTTATGGTAAGGACCGGCAAACAAAACCTTGCCATCGGCCGGGGCGATGACCTGCGCCCGGGGCAAGGTGGCGAAGGTGGCGCCCGGTCCGGAACCGGAACCGGGGGGCAACAGGGTTCCGACGACCGGCGTCAGCAATGATCCGCGTCCAGCCAGGGCGAAACCGCCGCCGGTGCGCGCCTCCACCGTCACCACGCCCGCCTCGGCAGACCCCGCACGGCGCAGGCGCTGGATGCGCCCCATCAGGGCCTGGAAATTCGCCGCCTCCGCGGCAATGGCGGACAATTCCTTCTGCAGGGTTCCATAGGTTCCGGCGGCGTCCTGCGCCTCCCTTTCCTTCTGCTCCAGCAGCAGCGACAGCTCGGCCCGCGCGCCGTTCAGCGATTTCTCGGTGGCGTCGGCCTGGATGCGGCTGGCCGCCAGTTGCGCACGGGTGCGCGACAGGTCTTCCAGGCGCCGCGACAGCGCCGCCGCCCGCGCATAGACCGGCGGCAGCGAAGCCCCCAGCAGCATAGAGGCGCGCGCCGCCGCCAGCGCATCGCCCGACTGCAACGCCAGGGCAGGCGGCATGTCATGCTGCAGCCGTTGCAGCACCGCGATCAGCCGCGTGACCGTGACACGATCGCGGGCAAAGCCCTCGCTCAGGCGCGCATCTTCCTCCGCCAACTGGATGATGCGCGCCGTCTGCTCCTCGCGCTCCTGTTCCAGTTTCGCGATCTGCGCCGCCGTGGCGATCAGCTTGCGGCGCAGGTCCTGCGCCTGGCTGGTCAGGGCGTCGCTTTTTTCCTTGGCCGCCGCCACCTGCGGGCGCGCCTCCTTCAGCTTGGCGTCCAGCGCCCGCAGCTGTTCGGCGCTGGAGGGCAGCTGCGACATGTCGCGCGCCGGAAC
>JAEZBK010000038.1 GCA_023427355.1 Pseudomonadota bacterium | reverse complement strand
GAGCCTGCACAGGGGCTTGCGGCTGGGTGATGCTGGCGACGGAAGGCGGAGGCGGCACTTCGGGCGTGGCATCGCCGCGCGCGAAGAAAATGTGCCAGAGGCCATAGAGCACGGCCAGGATCACGATGCCGGCCAGCACACGTCCGCCATAGGGCAGACGGCGGGCTTCTTCCTCGTGCAGCGAGGCGGCATTGGGAACGGGCTCGTCGGTGCGGCCGGAAATCTCGGCCTTGAACCGCTCGGTCATCTCGTCGGAATCGAGGCCCAGGTAACGCGCATAGCTGCGCACGAAACCGATGGCGTAGGTCTTGCCCGGCAGATCGTCGAGCCGGTCGCTTTCCACCGCCTCAAGATGATCCTTGCGGATCTTGAGCGCACGGCTCACCGCCGCCAGGTCGTCGCCACGGCGAATGCGGGCGGCGCGCAGATCCTGCCCGACCGTCTCCAGCGGGTTTTCGCCATCGCCCGTAATCTCGCGCAGATGAATACGGCGGCGGCTACCACCGTCATCCTCGTTCGCCGCCATCTGGGTAAACTTCGTCATGGTTGGGGGCCCGCGCCCTGTCGGACGCGCTAAATCCTTGTCAAATCAACCATAAAGCCAATTCCCGGCCGGAACAACCAAAATTCCCGCAGGTGCGAAAATCCAGTGGTTTCAAGGGTCCTATTTCAGGACGATGCCCCGCTCGGCGGCAAAAGCGGTCAGGCGGGTGCGCAAGGAGGTGTCGGTGCGGCCGCATAGCCGGTCCACGAAGGCCGAGACCTCGCCCAGGTGCAGGGAGCGAATCATCATCTTGATCGGGCCGATCTGGCCCGGCGACATGGACAGGGTGCGCAGCCCCAGCCCCAGCAGCGCCATGGCGTCCAGCGGCCGCCCCGCCATCTCGCCGCACAGCGACAGCTCGCCGGAATTCTCCGCCGCGCTCTGCACGATCAGCCGGATCAGGGTGAGCGAGGCCGGATGCAGATTGTCATAGCGGCGCGCGACACGCGGATTGGTGCGGTCCACTGCGAAGGCCAGCGACAGAAGATCGTTGGACCCGATGGAAACGAAATCGGCGGAGCGCATCAGCTGCGGCAGCATGAAGGCCAGCGCCGGAACTTCCAGCATCGCACCGACGAGAACCTGTGTGGGACGCGGCAGGCCCATCAGGCGCGCGCGTTCCAGCTCGCGGTCCACCAGCGCGCGGCCACGATTGAACTCATCCACGTCGGAGACCATGGGCAGCAGGATGCGCAAGGTGCGGCCGGCGGATGCCACCAGCAGGGCGCGCACCTGGTAGCGCAGCAGCGCGGGCCGATCGAGCGCGATGCGGATGGCGCGCCAGCCCAACGCCGGATTTTCCTCGCGTTCCCAGCGGGCGTAGGGAAGAACCTTGTCTCCGCCCAGGTCGAGCGTGCGGAACACCACGGGCCGGTCGCCCGCCGCATCGATGATGCTCTTGTAGAAACGGGTCTGATCGGCCAGGCGCGGCATGGTCTCGCCGATCATGAACTGCAGTTCGGTGCGGAACAGGCCGACGCCGTCGGCGCCCGACTTGTCGAGCTGCGGCATGTCGAATTCCAGCCCCGCATTCATCATCAGCTTGATCGGCACGCCATCGCGCGTGACGGCGGGCAGGTCGCGCACCGCGGCGAAGCGGGCCTGGGCCTGGGCGCGCAGGGCCCGTTTTTCCTCGAAGGCCTTGATGATCTCGGCGGCGGGGCGCAGATGCACCTCCCCCGTCTCGCCATCCACGGCGATGATGTTGCCGCCGCGCGCGCTGTCGGCCAGCCCTTCCAGAGACGCGACCATCGGAAGCCCCATGGACCGGGCGACGATGGCGACATGGGATGTGGTGGCGGCTTCTTCCAGCACCAGGGCGCCCAGCACGTCGCGGCCGTAATCCAGCAATTCCGCAGGCCCCATGCCGCGCGCCACCAGCACGGCGCCCTGCGGCACCTGTTCATGGCCGTCGCCGGTCAGATGACGCAGCAGGCGGCGGGCCAGGTCGTCCAGGTCATGGGCACGTTCGCGCAGGATGGGATCGCCCAGGCGCTGCACGCGCAGGCGGGTTTCGTCCTGCACGCGTTCCACCGCCGCTTCGGCGGTCAGGCCCGTGCGCACCGCATCGCGCATGCGCTGGCGCCAACCCTGGTCATAGGCGAAGAGGCGGTAGGCCTCGATCACCTCGCGCCCCTCCCCCGTCAGGTCGAGCTCGCTGGAGGACAGCATGTCGTCCACCGACAGGCGCAAGGCATTGATCGCGTCTTCCAGGCGCTTGAGTTCCTCGACGGGATTGTCGGCGATCATGCGCTCGACCTTCACGCGCGGTTCGTGCAGCACGACGGGACCGACCGCGACGCCTTCGGACAGGCCGTCGCCGATGAATTTGCGCGGGCGATCCACCCGCAATTCCGGTTCATCCAGTTCGGCAACATTGAAGAAGCCGCCCTGCGCCACGACTTCGGCCAGAACCATGGCGACGGTCTGCAGCGCCTCGACTTCTTCCTCGGCATACAGGCGCTCGGCCTTGTTCTGCACGGTCAGGACGCCGAACACCTGGCCACCGCGCACGATGGGAACGCCCAAGAACGTCTTGTAGGGGTCTTCGCCGGTTTCCGGCCGATACGAGAAGTGCGGATCGGACGGCGCATCGGACAGGTTCACCGCCTCGGCGGTTTCGGCGACCTGGCCGACCAGGCCCTCGCCCTCCCGCAGCCGGGTCTTGTGCACCGCGTCGGGCAGCAGGCCTTCGGTGGCGAACAGCTCCAGCACCTTGCCGGCGCGGCGCAGATAGATGGAGCAGACCTCCGCCACCATGTTGGCGGCGATGACGCTGACCAGCTTGTCGAGCCGGGTTTGCGCACTGGTCTGTTCCGCCATGATCTCGCGCAGGCGGCGTAACAGCAGGCGCGGACCACCGGCGGCGGACATGATCAAATCCCCTGAATCGACGCTATTGTGTCATGGCCCGGGCATGCGGGCCACCCGGCACACATTGGACCAGGACGGCACGGAACATCCTGCCAGGCCAGCCTGCGCAACATCCTGGTCGGCCCGCGGTTGCGGGTCGTGACCGGCGGCCTACGGCGCGTCCAGTTCGTAAGC
>JAEZBK010000316.1 GCA_023427355.1 Pseudomonadota bacterium | reverse complement strand
GCGCTGATCTTCGCGGGGCCGCTGGCCGTGGCGGGCCTGGCGCAACGGCGGCTGATGAACCGCCTGAACTGGACCGGCCCCGTCGCCTTCGCCGTGCTGGGCACGGTCTTCGGCACGGCCTGGAGTTTCCTGGCCTTCCATGCGGGCATCTATGGCGTCGCCGATTATTGGCCCCTGGCGGCACAGGCGCTGTTCCTGGCCTGCCTCGCGCCCTTCGCCCTGGCGCATGCGCTGGCCTATCGCGCCCTGGGCGGCGTCGAGCCGAAGCTCTAGGCTTCGTCCTCGTCTTCGTCCGTAGCCTCCGGCGCGCCCGCCTGCATCTGCTCGGCCTTGTTGATGACGCTGAGCAGCACTTCCGGTTCGCGCGCGCCCGACACCGCCACCTTGCCGGCGAAGATCATGGCGGGCACGCCCGTCACGCCCATCTCGCGCGCCAGCTGGTCGTCGCGCTCCACCAGCATCAGGTCGGCATCGCTTTCCAGCAGTTCGGCCACCTCATGTCCGTCCATGCCGCACAGGTCGGCGATGTCGGCCAGCACGCGGATTTCGCCGATATCCTCGCCATTCTCGAAATAGGCGATGAACAGCCGCTCCACCACTTCATCCTGCACGCCCGCGGCTTCCGCCCAGCGGATCAGGCGATGGGCGTTCAGCGTGTCGGGGCGGCGCGTCATGGCCTCGAAGTCGAAGCTGATGCCTTCCTTCTGGCCTTCGGCGATGACCAGCTTGTGCATCTCGACGACCTTCTGCGGGTCTTCGCCGAAGCGCATCCGCATATAGACCTGCCGGTCCATGCCCTCGCGCGGCACCGACGGGTCCAGCCGATAGGGCCGCCACTTCACGTCGAAATCCAGGTCGGGCCGCATGGCCATGGCGCGGCCCAGGCGGCGCTTGCCGATGAAGCACCAGGGACAAACCGGGTCGGCGATCACGTCAATCTGCATGGGAAATAAACTGCGTTGGGCGCAGTCCTAGCGAAGAACCTGCGCGGTGATGTCGTTGGCGTCGGCTTCGACGCGCACCGAGGTGACGCCGCTGCCGGCCTTGACCGTGACCTGCGCCGACACCGGAAGCAAGGCCTGGATCACCACCGCGTTGGCGGCGGGCGGCGTCGCCACCAGTTCCAGCACCACCGTGTCGTTGCTGCTCTTGACCTGGCGCAGGCGCACCTGGGTCCAGCCGCCGCTTTTCACCGCGCCCTTCACCTGCACCTGGATGCCGCCGCCTTTCAGCGCGGTGGCGATCACGCTGTCCAGCCGCCAGACGGGCCTTTCGCTCGCCCGTGCAGCGGGCGCCATGGCCAGCAAGGCGAAAACCAGCAGGGAGAGGAGGAGGGTGGGCTTGCGCATTGTTCTTGTCTTTTCCGGCCTCGCCCTTACGCGCCAATTTGGGCGCTCAGATGGCGAGATGCACCACAACCGGGACATGGTCGGAAGGTTTTTCGCTCGCCCCGCGCACATCGCGGGCGATTTCGCACCCCGTCAGCCGGTCCATCGCCTGGGGCGACAGGAAGGCATGGTCGATGCGGATGCCGTTGTTGCGCTCCCACGACCCGAAATAATCCCAAAAGGTGTAATGGCCGCCTTCGGGATGCAGGGCGCGGAAGGCGTCGGTATAGCCCAGATTTTCGATGCGCCGGTACATGGCGCGGCTTTGCGGCTGGAACAGCGCATCCTTCACCCAGGCCTTGGGCCGGTCCGCGTCGCGTTCCTCGGGAATGATGTTGTAGTCGCCCATCAGGACAACCGGCTCTTCCAGGTCGAGCAGCGCCCTGGCGCGCAACCGCAGCCGCTCCAGCCAGGCCAGCTTGTAATCGAATTTCGGCCCCGGCTGAGGATTGCCGTTGGGGGCATAGATGGACGCCACGCGCACCACGCCATGCTGGCCGGTGATGACCGCCTCCAGGTAGCGGGCATGGTCGTCCGCGTCGTCGCCGGACAGGCGCGGGGTCACGTCTTCCATCGGCAGCTTCGACAGGATGGCGACGCCGTTATAGGTCTTTTGTCCGTGTACGGCGCATGTATAGCCCAGCGCCTCGAAGACCTCGCGCGGGAAGCCTTCATCCACCGTCTTGATTTCCTGCAGGCACAGCACATCGGGCTGGGCCTGCCGGATCCAGGCTTGCGCCGGTTCCAGCCGCGCCTTGATCGAGTTCACATTCCAGGTGGCGATCTTCATGGGCAAGGGTTGTACGGCCCGCGCCCGCCCTCATCAATCCCGGGTCAGCATCAGCCCGACAAAGCCGCGCAGTCCCTGCGGCTGGCCCGCGCCCAGCAGGCTGGCGCGGAACACCCGCCCCAGCAGCATCAGTTCCAGCGCCACGAACGCCACCAGCAGCGCACCCGTGGCGGCGATCTCCCAGGCCGGAACCCCCGCGCCCATGCGCGCCAGCATGGCGAAGGGCGTATAGATCGGGATCCACGACATCGCCTGGGGCAGCCAGGAACCGGGATTGTTCATCACCGTGGTGACCATCAGCATCACCGGCATCAGGATCAGCACGGTCAGCGGCACCAGATAGGCCTGCGCATCCTGCATCGAGGTGGAAAGCGATCCGATCACCAGATAGGCCATCGCCAGCATCAGGTAGCCGCAGACGAAATAGAACGCCATCAGCGGCAGCATCCAGGGCTCGGTCAGCGCCGAACCCGGCGGCGTCACATAGCTCGTCATCGCGCCATCCACCGCAAACGCCGCCGCCAGCGCACAGGCGATCCAGGCGGTGATGACGCACAGTCCCACCGCGCCCAGCCCCACCAGCTTGCCCAGCATCAGTTCGCGCGGCTCGACACAGGCCAGGACCGCTTCCAGCAGCTTGTTGGAGCGTTCCTCGATCACCGCCTGCAGCATCATGCCGCCCGTCACCAGGCTGGCGGTCAGAAGGATATAGACCAGCGCCATCGGCGCCAGCGAGCGCGTCTGGGTCTGCGCCCGCCCGCCGCCCGCGGGCGGGGCCGTCACCATCACCGGCGCCTCCAGCGCGGC
>JAEZBK010000314.1 GCA_023427355.1 Pseudomonadota bacterium | reverse complement strand
CGCATGCGGGCCACCCAGACAGACACCCGCGCCTGACCTCCTGCAGCCATGGCTGCACATTTTTTCATCATCCGCGACACATGCTCTCGCGGTAAGCAGGAAACTGGACAGACGCGCCCGCGCCGCTAGGCTGCACCCATGGGTCAGGGCAGTTTCTCCGGCAAGGTCATTGTCATTTACGTCCTGCTGATCGCAGGCAACCTAGCCGCCTGGGGTTGGGCGGTGGCGATGTTCGGCGGCAACGCCACCCTGATGGGCCTGGCGGTGCTGGCCTATGCGCTGGGCCTGCGACACGCCGTGGATGCCGACCATATCGCCGCCATTGATAACGTCACCCGCAAGCTGGTCGCCCAGGGCCAGACGCCGACCGGGGTCGGCCTCTTCTTTTCACTGGGCCATTCCACCGTCGTGATCCTCGCCTCGGCGGGCATCGCCCTGCTCTCGGCGGCGCTGACCGCGCGCTTCGCGGGGCTTCGCGACCTGGGCGCGCTGATCGGCGCCACCGTCTCGGCCACCTTCCTCTTTGTCCTCGCGGCGGCCAACATCGTCACGCTCATCGCCATCCTGCGCGCGATGCGCGCGCCCGGCGCCGATATTCCGGGCCTGCCCGGCGGCCCCATCGGACGGCTGCTGCGCCCGCTGATGAAGGTGATCTCGCGCTCCTGGCAGATGTATCCGCTGGGCTTTCTCTTCGGCCTGGGCTTCGACACCGCCACCCAGGTCGCGGCGCTGGGCATCAGCGCGGGCCAGGCGCATGAGGCCATGCCCTTCTGGACCATCATGGTCTTTCCCGCGCTGTTCACGGCGGGCATGTCGCTGGTGGACACCACCGACGGCATCCTGATGACGCGCGTCTATGGCTGGGCGCAGGTCCAGCCCGCCAGGAAGCTGGTCTACAACCTGACCATCACGCTGTTCTCGATCCTGGTGGCGCTGGTGATCGGCGCGCTGCAGGTGCTGAACCTGCTGGGCGAGCGCTATGCGCTGGAAGGCGGCTTCTGGACCTTCGTCGGCAGCGCGAACGAACATTTCGGCCTGCTCGGCTTCGCCGTCATCGCCGCGTTCCTGGCCTGCTGGGGCCTGTCGGTGCTGATGGCGCGCGCGGCGTCCGCGCGCACCGCCTGACCGCTACTTCTTCTGCCAGTTGCCGCCCAGCGGCTTGACCATCTGCCCGGCGGGGGTGCGCGCGATCAGCGTCGCGCCCGTCGCCTGGCCCGCCGCATCGCGGGTCACGCCGCTCTTGGCGGCGGTGTCGGCATAGACCTGGGCGCGTCCCGCATTGATGGCGGTGACGGCGGCGGTCACCGCGCCATCGGCCGACGTGACGATGCCCAGGTAACCATCGCCCTGTTCGCCCACGGTGCCCGCCACCTTGGCGGCGTCCACCACGGCCTTGTCGTTCTGGGCCAGCACGGGCGTGGCCACCAGCATCAGGGCGGCGGCGGCCATGGCGATCATGTTCTTGAGGTTCATCTTCTTCATCCTTGGATTCTGAAGTGGGCAGATCAGAAGAGGTCGGGGTTCTGGGTGATCGCGGTCTGGACTTCCTTGTCCAGTCGCACGCGCACATCGGCATCGAGCTTGGCGTAGATATTGATCGGCGCCACCTCGACCCGGATGGTCGGGGTACAGGCGGCGGCCGCAAGGCCCAATGCCGCGATCAGGAACAGTCTCTTCGCTATCATCGTCCGGCTCCAAGCCCTTCCAGACTCTTTGACCATGCCTCGGCATAGGACTTCAAGAGTTCGTCAAAATTAAGGGAGGCATCCAGCGTCAGGTCGATCGGCGTGCCGCTGGGCAACGGCACGGGCTTCTGCAGCGCCGTGCCGTTGATGATGTCACTTACCGCTACGTCAGCTGTCTGCGGCTTGGGCGGATCGCTGCGCCCCTTGATGTGGAAAACGATCTGCAACCGCCCCTCGCCCACGCTGTTGATGTCGGCCGTCAGCGAATCGAAGGCCAGGTTCTCCAGCGCCTGGTAGGCGAAATCCTGCACCGCGTTCACGGCGTTGGCGCCGTCGCCCCACAGCGCGCGGCCCAGCTCCAGCCGGCCCGGCCCATCGGAGGTGAGCCGCCCGTCCTTGATGCGGAACCCCTCCGGTCCCACCGTAAAGGGAAGGATGCCCGACACCTTGCCCAAGAGCGCCGCCTTGCCCGACAGGTTGGAGGCGGCGATCAGCGGCTCCAGCGAGATGCCGGTCAGCGCCGCGGTCGCCCCGAATGTTCCGGGTGCGGACGGATTGAGGCTGAAGGGCGTCAGCGCCACCCGGCCGGTGGCGAAGTTCAGCCCCAGCTGTTCGATGCGCAACTGCGTCGTCGAAAACGCAAAGCGCAGCGCGATGTCGCTCATCGGGATGGTCCAGGCGACCTGGCCGATCTTCAATTCCTGTCCCGGCGCGGTGGCGGGCGGCAGCAGCGATGTCAGGTTCAGCGTGGTGTTCACCGCCGTCGCGCGGCCCATCGGCGTCAGGAAGCTGAAGTCGCGCACCGCCAGCGTGCCGGTGTGGGTCAAAAGCCCCGTGCCGTCCCAGGTGAAGTCGCCGGCGAACTCGGCCCGGCCCGCCGCCTGCTTCAGCATCGCCAGCAGCGGCGACAGCCGCTCGGGCTGCAATTTGCCGTCCGCGAACACCATGGGCGCGGTGACATGGGCGCGGCCCACGCCATTGCCCATGGCATGCTCGAACGTCACCATGCCCAGGCCATTGCCCGCGCCATCATGGGCATCGAGGCGTCCGCGCCAGACATTGTTCGCCAGCGTGATCTGGCCCGCGCCTTCCAGCGCGTTGAACCGCACGGGCGCCGCCGTGTCCGACAGCTTGGCCGCGCTGACCGTCACCGCGCCCGACAACCCGTCCGTGCCGTTGAAGG
Organism: Pseudomonadota bacterium; assembly: GCA_023427355.1. Classification (GTDB taxonomy): domain Bacteria; phylum Pseudomonadota; class Alphaproteobacteria; order Micropepsales; family Micropepsaceae; genus Rhizomicrobium. The sequence goes on along the minus strand of JAEZBK010000314.1, from coordinate 616 downwards.
CCAGCAACGCCGCGCCGTCCGTCAGTTGGGCGTTCGCCAGCGGCAGGAAGGCCGATGCGCCCCGCGCCTGCGCCTCGAAGCGCCAGCCCTTGGGCCCGAAGCTGAACAGCGGCGCGCGTGCCGGGCACATCTGCGCGCGCACATCGCGCGCCAGCGGGCCCAGCGCCGCAAGGCTGGCCGCGCGGCAGCCGCCTTGCGTGAACCGGAAGTTGCCATCGGCATACACCGCCTGGCCGCTGACACTGGCGCGGATGCCGCGCAGCGCGGCGAAATCCAGCTGCCCGTCGAGCGCCGCCGCCGCATGCAGCGTCTTGCCATCCCAGGTGAAACGGCTCACCGCCAGCCGCAGCGGCGGCAATCCGCCGCCGCGCACAGTCGCATTCACGCTGCCGGTCAGCGCATCCACCGGACCCGACAGCGCCAGCGACGACACCTGCACCTCCCCGCCGCCGCTGCCGCGCAGCAGCAGCGGTGCCGTCAGACGCAGCTCCATCCCGCCGTCGCGCCGCATCACCTGCGCCTTCAGGCTCACCGCCACACGGCCCAGGTTGCGCGCCACCGCCGCCGCCAGCGGCGGCTCCATCTGGAGCGCCGGAAAGGCGCGTATCGTCCGCAC
>JAEZBK010000250.1 GCA_023427355.1 Pseudomonadota bacterium | reverse complement strand
GGATGCGGGCGAACCCGCCGAAAGCTCGCTCGACGCCATCCGCCTGCTGGCGGGCCAGCTCAATGGCGCGCTGAACCGGCCGCAGGCCCGGGTGGAATTGATGGCCTATGGCGGCCCCAAGGGCGAGCGCGGCTCCGACGCCCGCCGCCTGACGCTGCGCCGCGCACTGGCCATCCGCCAGATCCTGATCGATGCGGGCGTGTCGTCGGCGCGCATCAACGTCCATGCCCAGGGCGGCGCGGACGATTCGGGCCCCGCCGACCGCGTGGACGTCTATATTCGCGCGTGAACGCGGCTTCATTCGGTTCCGGCGGCGTAACAGCCTATAGATAAGCCGTCCAGGAAGGTTGCTCCCATGCGCCGCGCGCTTTTGATCCTGCCCCTGCTGGCGCTGGCCCAGCCTGCCCAGGCCGACACCATCACCACCGTCGGCACCGGCGTCGCCATCGCCCTGCCGCTGACCGCGGCGGGCATCGCCGTGTCCAAGCGCGACTGGGTGGGCGCCGAACGGCTGGCCGCCACCACGCTGCTCACCGTCGGCACCGCCTTCGCGCTCAAGCAGTTCGTGCGCGAGAAACGCCCCGACGGCAGCGACTTCGAATCCTTCCCGTCCGACACCACGGCGCTGGCGGCCTCCGGCTCCAGCTTCCTCTTCGCGCGCTATGGCTGGGAATATGGCGTGCCCGCCTTCGCCGCCAGCCAGTTCGTCTCCTGGACGCGGGTGCGCGCCGACAAGCATCACTGGCACGACACCGCCGCCAGTTCGCTGATCGCCATCGCCTATTCGGCGCTGATCACGCCGCGCTTCAACAGGTACAATATCTATTCCAGCTTCGAATCCGCGCCGGGCGGCGGCGTGGTGCGCATGGCGTATAATTTCTAGCGCGCTCTCAGCCGGACCAGCGCTTTACATCGTCGAAGCTGTTCACCCTGGCCAGGGCCGGGAAGAACTTCATCCAGAGCCCCACCACCGCCAGCGTGCCAACGCCGCCGATCACCACGGCGGGGATGGTCCCGAACAGGGCGGCGGTGACGCCGGATTCGAATTCGCCCAGCTCGTTCGACGCCCCGATGAACAGCATCGAGACCGCCGAGACGCGCCCGCGCATGGAATCGGGCGTGGCGAGCTGCACCAGGGAACCGCGCACATTCACGCTCACCATGTCGGTGGCGCCCAGCACGAACAGGCACAGCAGCGACAGCGGGAACGATGTCGAAACCCCGAAGGTGATGGTGGCCAGCCCGAACCCCGCCACCGCCGCGAACAGGATGGGCCCGACCTTCTGCTTCAACGGCCAGCGCGCCAGGTAGAGCGCCGTCACGCAGGCGCCCACGGCGGGCGCGCTGCGCAGGAACCCCAGCCCCACCGGACCCACATGCAGGATGTCGGCGGCGAAGATGGGCAGCAACGCCGTCACCCCGCCCAGCAGCACCGCGAACAGATCCAGGCTGATCGCGCCCAGCACGATGGGCCGTTCCTTCACGAAGCGGATGCCCTCGGCGACGCGCTCGGCCCGGCTGGCCAGGCTCTGTTCGGGCGTGAAGCGGCGTCCCTCCAGCCGGATCACGATCCAGGCGGCGATCTGGAACAGCGCGAAGCAGAGGAAATAGACGATGGCGGGCTGGCCCGTGGCATACAAAAAGCCGCCCAGCGCGGGGCCGGCGATCACCGCCGTGGTGAAGACCGAGGAATTGTAGGCCAGCGCCGAAGGCAGCTTTTCGGGCGGCACCAGGAAGGGCAGCAGCGACGAGCCCGATGGCGCAGCAAAGCCGCGCGCCGCGCCGAACAGCACCAGCACGGCATAGAAGGCCCAGGCCTCGCGCACGGCGAACACCGTCAGCGCCACGAACAGGAGGCTGCACAGCGATTGCAGCCGCGCCGCCCAGGCATAGACCTTGCGCTGGTCGTACCGGTCGGAAATGTCGCCTGCGGGCAGCGTCAGCAGGAACATGGGCGCGAACTGGCACAGCCCCACCAGCCCCAGCGAAAGGGCGGTCTTCTCCATGTCATAGACATGCCAGCCGATCGCCACCGACTGGATCTGCATGGCGCAGGTCGAAAGGAAGCGCGAGCCGACGAAATGATGCACGTCGCGGGGGCGATAGGCGATGGCGGAATGGTCGCTCACGGGGCCGCAAAAAGCGCCAGACCGCGCCCGCCGTCAAGCATCACCGGCGCATGGCAGCCCCAAAGGCCTTCACGGGCGGCGCGTGAAGCCTATTTGCCCGTATTCTGCAGCCGCAGCGTCTGGCGGTTCTCGCCCGCCACCAGCGTGAACTTCACGTCATCGAAACCGGGCTTGGACAGGAACGGCTTGGCGTCGCGCGAAAAGCCATAAGGCTCGCGCGGGATGCCCAGGAAATTGCTGTCCACCTTGTCGTTGGAATTCAGGTCCTGATAGACCATCACGCCATATTCGCCCGGCGCGATATCGCGCAGCGTCACCACCGTGGTGCCCACGATGGCCGGCACGTCGGCAAAGGCCACTTCCTTGTCGGTGTCATATCCGGCGCGGTCATAGACCCCCAGCCGCAGCATGCCGCCGGGCGGGATCACGCCCTGCACGGTCACGATCAGCGTGGCGCGCGCCTGCGCCATCGCGGGCGCCTGCGCGGTCAGCAAGGCGAAGGCGGCAACAAGCCCGAATGTCCGACGGCGGTTCATGAGAGGATTACGCCGTCAGACTGTGGCAGGATCAAGCCAGCTTCGGTTCCAGGGTCTTGCAGGCCGCGATCAGGCCGCGCACCGCATCCGCCGACTTGTTCAGCGCCGTCTTCTCGCCTTCGGTCAGGTCGAGCTCGACGATGCGCTCCACGCCATTCTCGCCGATGACGCAGGGCAGGCCGACATACAGGTCGCTGATGCCATAGGGGCCGTCCACATGCACGGCGCAGGGCAGCACGCGCTTCTGGTCCTTCAGATAGCTTTCGGCCATCTGGATGCCGCTGGTGGCCGGGGCATAATAGGCCGAGCCGGTCTTGAGCAGGCCAACGATCTCGGCGCCGCCATTGGCGGTGCGGGTCACGATCTGGTCCAGGCGCTCCTGCTTGATCCAGCCCATCTTCACCAGTTCCGGCAGGGCGATGCCCGCCACGGTCGAGAAGCGCGGCATCGGCACCATGGTGTCGCCATGGCCGCCCAGCACGAAGGCGCTGACGTCTTCCACCGACACATTCATTTCCTCGGCCAGGAAGTGGCGGAAGCGGGCGCTGTCCAGCACGCCGGCCATGCCGACGATCTTGTTGTGCGGCACGCCGGAGAATTTCTGCAGCGCCCAGACCATGGCGTCGAGCGGGTTGGTGATGCAGATGATGAAGGCATTGGGGCAATTGTTCTTGATGCCCTCGCCCACGGCGGCCATCACCTTCAGGTTGATGCCCAGAAGATCGTCGCGGCTCATGCCCGGCTTGCGCGGCACGCCCGCGGTCACGATCACCACATCGGCGCCCTTGAGGTCGGCATAATTGTTCGTGCCGGTCAGCTTGGCGTTGAAGCCGTCCACCGGGCCGGACTGGGCCAGGTCCAGCGCCTTGCCCTGGGGCAGGCCCTCGGCGATGTCGAACAGCACCACATCGCCCAGCTCCTTCAGGGCCGCCAGATGGGCCAGGGTGCCGCCGATCTGTCCGCCGCCGATAAGAGCAATCTTCTTGCGCGCCATGGTGT
>JAEZBK010000205.1 GCA_023427355.1 Pseudomonadota bacterium | reverse complement strand
TGGCAGGTGGCGCAGGCGCAGGCGCCGCCGCAATCGGCATCGATGCCCGGCACCAGATGCTTGACCGCGCCTTCCATCAGCGACCAGCCTTCGGGCACCTCCACCGTATGGGCGATGCCGCTGTCTTCGATGAAGTTGGCCTTGAAGGTGCGCTTCATGCCCTGCCCCGTCAGGCCCCGATCTGCTTCATCGGGGTGGACGTGTCGGCCAGCGTTTCCGCCGGGACCGCGCGGCCTTCGGCGATCAGCTTCTTGCCGATCATGTAATCCTGCGGCGCGTTCACCGCCTCTACCGCCGCGATCTTGCCGTCGCGCAGATGGAAAATGGAGAATTTGCGGCCCGCCGGATCGCCGCGTTTCACCAGGATGTCGGTGGGACGGGCCAGCCCCGCGATCTGGAGCTTGAGGTCGAACTGGTCGGACCAGAACCACGGCACTTCGGCATAATCCCTGGGCTTGCCGGTCATGGCCAGGGCCGCATGCTTGGCCTGGTCAATCGCGTTCTGCACGCATTCCAGGCGCAGTTCCACGCCTTCGCGGCCATAATGGCGGGTGCAGTCGCCCGCGGCGAAGATGGCCGGGTCGGAGGTCATGGCGTTGCGGTCCACCACAATGCCGTCGGTGGCGGCCAGGCCCGCGTCGCGCGCCAGTTCGTCATTGGCGATGACGCCGATGCCGACCAGCACCAGATCGACCTCATAGGCCTTGCCGCCCGCCAGGATGCGTTCGACGCGGCCATTGCCTTCGAAGCCTTCGACGCCGGTGTTCAGCCTGATATCCACGCCGGCCTTCAGATGTTCGGCCATGAAGAAATCGGAGATGGCGGGGGAGACGGCGCGCGCCATGACGCGGTCCATTGCCTCGAACACCGTGACGTTCAGGCCGGTCTTGGCCCCGACGGCGGCGACTTCAAGGCCGATATAGCCCGCACCGACAATGGCGATGCGCTTGCCCGGCGTGAATTGCGCCTGCAGCGCGTCCACATCGGCGATGGATTTGAGATAGAAGATGCCCGGCAGATCCGCGCCGGGGCAGCGCAGCTTGCGCACGCGCGCGCCGGTGGTGAGGAGCAGCTTGTCATACGGCAGCTTTCGGCCATCGGTGAGTTCCACCGTCCTGGCGGCGCGGTCGATTGCCTTGGCCGTGGTGTTCAGCATGAGCTCCACGCCCGCTTCGCCATAATAGGCGTCGGACTTCAGGAACAGGCGCGGGCGCTCCAGCTGGCCCAGCAGATAGGCCTTGGACAGGGGCGGACGCTGGTAGGGCGGATAGGCTTCCTCGCCCACCAGGGTGATGGGACCGGTGGCGCCCTCGGCGCGCAGCGACTGGATGGCCTGGATGGCGGCCTGGCCGGCGCCGATGATGACGATTTTCTCGGACATTTCCGTATGGCTGTGAGTATGCGGGGGCGGCGGTACCATAGGGCGCAGCCCTGCGCAAATAGGGCTTTTGCCGCCACCGGAACGCGCGTTAGAACAGTCGCGGATGAGCGAGAATCCCGAGATATTCCGCGCCGAAATGGCGCTGCCCGACCTGGGCGCGACAGCCGCGATGGCGGGGCGGATTGCGCCCTTGCTGGCGCGGGGCGATGTGGTGGCGCTGTGGGGCGATCTGGGCGCGGGCAAGACCACGCTGGCGCGCGACATCCTGCGGGCGCTGGGCGTGACCGAAGACGTGCCCAGCCCGACCTTCACCCTGGTGCAGACCTATGAGACGGCGGGGCTGACGGTGGCGCATTACGACCTGTACCGGCTGAAATCGTCGCGCGAGCTGTTCGAGCTGGGATTCGCCGAGGCGCTGGAGGATGGCGCGGCGCTGGTGGAATGGCCGGAGCGCGCGCCCGAACATTTGCCGCCCGATACGCTGCATCTGCGGCTGAGGCTGGAAGACGGCGCGCGGGCGGTGAAGATCACCGGTCCGGCGCGGTTCAGGGACATGACATGACATGACACGCGACGAGGAAATGCGCGGCTTCCTGGCCGGATGCGGCTGGGGCGATGCGGTGGTGACGCCGATCCCGGGCGATGCCTCGACCCGGACCTATGCGCGGTTGGCCGATGGAGCGCGGCACGCGCTGCTGATGAACCAGCCGCAAGGGGCCGAGAGCCCGGTGGCGGCGGCGGACGCCAGCCCCGAGGAGCGCCGCGCGCTGGGTTACAATGCCGTGGCGCGGCTGGCGGGTGCGGATATTGGCCGTTTCGCGGCGGTGGCGCAGCATCTGCGCGCGGCGGGGCTTTCGGCGCCGCAGGTTCATGCCGCCGATGAACGGCTGGGCTTCATGGTGCTGGAAGATCTGGGCGACGGGCTTTTTGCCGATGTGGTCGCCCAGGGCGGCGATGAGCGCGCCCTGTACCTGAACGCGATGGAGGTGCTGGCCCGGCTGCACGCGCAAGCCGCGCCGGCACAGATGGGCGGCAAACCGCTGTTTGCCTATGACGAGACGGCGCTGGTGGCGGAAACGGATTTGCTTCCGCAATGGTTTTTCCCCCATGCGCTGGGGCGCGAGGCGACGGCGGAGGAACTGGCCGAACATCGTGCGCTGTGGCGCGAGGCGCTGGCCCCGGTGCTGGCGGCCAAGCCCGTCTTCGTGCATCGCGACTATCATGCCCAGAACCTGTTGTGGCTGCCGCAGCGCGACGGGGCGGCGCGGACGGGGCTGATCGACTTCCAGGATGCGGTGGCGGGATCGCCTGCCTATGACCTGGTATCGCTGCTGGAGGATGCGCGGCGCGATGTGGACGCGGGCGTGGCCGAAGCCGCGCTGCGTCATTATCTCGACAGGATGGCGGCGCAAGGTAGGCCCATGGAAGAAGACCCGTTCCGCGCGCAGATGGCCGCCATCGCCGCCCAGCGCAACGCCAAGATCGTGGGCATCTTCGCCCGGCTGTTCCGCCGCGACGGCAAGCCGCGATATCTTTCCTATATGCCGCGCGTGTGGGGCCACCTGGCGGGCGACCTGGCCCATCCCTCGCTGGCCCCGTTGCGCGCATGGTATGATCGGACGATTCCGCAAGAGAAGCGCCAGTGACCGTCAGAAAAGCCATGATCATGGCCGCGGGGCTTGGCACCCGCATGCGCCCCCTGACGAACGACCGGCCCAAGCCGCTGGTGACGGTGCGGGGCAAGGCGCTGATTGACCATGACCTGGACAAGCTGGTCGCGGCGGGAGTCGAGACCGCCGTGGTCAATTTGCACTACAAGGCCGACATGCTGCGCGATCACCTGGCCCGGCGGCGCGACATCGAGATCGTCTTTTCCGACGAGACCGAGGAGCTGCTGGGCACGGGCGGCGGCATCGTCAAGGCGCTGGACCGGTTCGGGAACGAGCCTTTCTTCGTGCTGAACTCCGATTCCATCTGGGTGGAGGGCACGGCCCCTGCCCTGACCCGCATGATTCAATTGTGGGACGATGCGCGCATGGACGGACTGTTGTTGATGGCTTCGATGGTCACGGCGATGGGCTATGAAGGCCGGGGCGATTTCGTGATGGATGCGGAAGGCCATATCAGCCGCCCGCCTGGGGAGAACGCCGCCACGCCCTTCGCCTATCCCGGGGTGCAGATCGTGCATCCGCGCCTGTTCGCCGATGCGCCCAGGGGCGAGTTCTCGACCAACCTCATGTGGAACCGCGCCATCGCAGCGAAGCGCCTGTTCGGCACGCGGCTGGATGGTGTGTGGATCCATGTCGGCACGCCGCAGGCGCGCGACGAGGCCGAAGCCTATCTCGCCAAGCTGCCGGCGTGACGGGCGCGGGCGCACCCAAACTCTTCACCATCGGCGCCAGCGCGCCCTTCGCCGCCACACTGGCGCGCGGGCTGATCGCGCGGTTGGGCAGCGATCCGCTCGCCCTGGCGGGCGTGACCATCTTCCTGCCCACCCGGCGCGCGGCGCGCAGCTTCGGCGATGCCTTTGCCGCCGAGCTGGGCGGGGCGGCGCTCCTGCCGCAGTTCCGCGCCCTGGGCGATGTAGACGAGGATGAACTGCTTTACGACACCGGCGGCGACATCGCGCTGATCCCGGCCATCGAACCGTTGCGGCGGCAGATGCTGCTGGCCGGGCTGGTGCAGCGCTGGCACACGCAGCAGCGTGGCGCGATCAGCTTCGCCCAGGCTTCGGCCCTGGCGCGCGCGCTGATGCGGCTGATGGACGAGATGGAAATCCAGCAGGCCGATATCGCCGCGATCCCGTCGCTGGCGCCAATGGAACTGGCGGAGCATTGGCAGCATGTCGGCGGCTTCCTGGAATGGCTGTACGTCCATTGGCCGAGCCTGCTGGCAAGCGAGGGCCGCATCGAGGCGGCGGCCCATCGCAACGCAGCCCTGGCCGCACTGGCCGCGCGGCTGGCGGCGCAGCCGCCTGCGGGCATGATCATCGCGGCGGGCTCCACCGGCTCGATCCCGGCGACGCGCGCCCTGCTGAAGACCATCGCGCGGCTGCCGCAAGGCGCGGTGGTGCTGCCGGGGCTGGACCGCGGCCTGGATGATGAAAGCTGGGGAAGTCTGGACCCGGGTCATCCGCAATATGGCCTGCGCGAATTGCTGGAACACATGGAAGTGTCGCGCGAAGCGGTGGAAGACTGGCATGGCCCCGCGCCCCATGCGGCGCGCGAGCATCTGCTGCGTGAAACCCTGCGGCCCGCGCCTACCACCGATGCCTGGCGCGCATTGGTGGAGCGCGGCGGCGATGATTTGCGCGAAGGCGCGCAGGGGCTGGGGTTCCTGGTGGCGGCCGATCCCGCGCAGGAGGCGCTGGCCATCGCGCTGGCGCTGCGCGAAGCCCTGGAGACGCCGGGCCGCACCGCCGCGCTGGTGACGCCGGACCGCAACCTGGCGCGGCGCGTCGCGGCCGAAATGCAGCGCTGGGCCATTGCGATCGACGACAGCGCGGGCCGTCCGCTGGCGCATACCAGCGCGGGCGCCTTCCTGTGCCTGCTGGCGGAAGCGGCGGCGGCGCGTTTCGCACCGGTACCGCTGCTGGCGCTGCTCAAGCATCCCTTTGCGCGGCGCGGCGACGAGCCCGCCGCCTTTCGCGCCATGGCGCGGGCGCTGGACCTGGGCTTGCGGGGGCTGCGCCCCGATCCTGGGCTGGCCGGAATTACCGCGCGGCTGGCGCGCGAACCCGAACGTGAAGAACCCGCGCCCGTGCGCGAAGCGCGGCTGGCGCTGCTGCACTGGTGGAACGGCATCGCCGAGATCCTGGCACCACTGGAAACGCTGTTTGCATCGGCCGAAGTGACGCTGGCCGCGCTGGTGCCGACCCATGCCAAGGCAGCACAGGCGCTGGCTTGCGACCATCAGGAGACCTGCCTGCTCTGGGCCGGTCCCGATGGCGAGACGGCGCAGGGCTTCTTCGCGCAGTGGCAGGGGGCGGTGGAAGACCTGCCCGCCATCGCGCCGTCGGCCTATGCGCCGCTGTTCCGGCAACTGGCGTTGCAGCAGCCCGTGCGCATGGGGATGGGCCGCCATCCACGCCTGTCCATCCTGGGCCCGCTGGAAGCGCGCCTGCAGCATTTCGACCTGACCGTGCTGGGCGGGTTGAACGAGAATGGCTGGCCCGCCGCAGCCCCGTCCGACCCATGGTTCTCGCGCCCGATGCGCGCGGCGCTGGGCCTGGAACAGCCCGAACGCGCTATCGGTCTTTCCGCGCATGACTTCGCCATGCTGGCGGCGGGACCGCAGGTGCTGCTGACCCGCGCGGCGAAAGCCGACGGCGCACCCACCGTGCCGTCGCGCTGGCTCCAGCGGCTGGAACAGTTGCTGCTGGGCCTTCATCCCGGCCTGCCCAAGGCGCTGCGGCGGCTGGAGCATCTGCTGCCGCCGTCCGCACCCTATGCGCGGCTGGCGGCGCAATGGATGGCCGCGCCGCCCTTGCAGCGCCTGCCCCGCCCGCGCCCCACGCCGCCGGTGGAGTTGCGCCCGCGCCGCCTGTCGGTGACGGAGATCGAGACCTGGCTGCGCGATCCCTATGCCATCTATGCCAAGCATGTGTTGCGGCTGCGGCCGCTCGACAAGCTGGACGAAGAACCTGGCCCGCTAGAACGCGGCACCATCCTGCATGGCGCAGTGGAGGAATTCGTGCGCAGGTATCCGCGCGACCTGCCCGATGAGGCCGAAGCGGTCCTCACCGCCATTGCCGCCGATCTCTGCGCACGCGAGGGCGTCCCCAAGGCGGCGCTGGCGACATGGCTGCCGCGTTTCGCCGACGCGGCGCGCGGTTTCCTGGCGGTGGAGCGGCGGCGGCGCAGCAGCCTGGCCACGCCGCATGTCGAGCTGAAGGGGGAACTGAAGATCGGAGAAGGCGATCGCGCCTTCATCCTCACCGGCCGCGCCGACCGCATCGACCTGATGACCGACGGCAGCGCGCAAATCCTAGATTACAAGAGCGGCGCGGTGCCC
>JAEZBK010000179.1 GCA_023427355.1 Pseudomonadota bacterium | reverse complement strand
CGCTTGGCATGGGACGCACCTGGAAGACATGAAGACTGCCTTCCTTGTCCAGCGCAAACTCGACCTCCAGCCTTTTGCATCCGGCCAAGGTCTCGATTTCGCGCAGGACGGGCAGGACAAGATGGAAAATCCTGTCATTGCAGGAATCAACGCTGTCGCGATGAACGACAATGGTTCGCGATGCAGCTCCCTGTCCCGACGTGACCGTATCGGTACGGCCCGATACAGCATCATATTCGATCACGTAATAGGGCCCGTCATGCACCATGCTGCGCAGCATGGCGACACCCGCCGCACTGACATCCGTGACCTGCCGCTGCACCATGACACGCTCACCGGCACGGGCAGGATAAGAAGCAAAGACAGCGTCAATGGCGGCGGCCAGCGTGGCGCGATCCCCGGCATCCACGCCGCCACGCGACAGATAGGCGCCCGCACGGCTTCCGGCCCAGCTATCTTCCTGCGAGAAACAGCTGCGTACGATCAGCAGACCATCGGGCAGCTTCGCAGCAATGCGCGCCAGCACGCTGGACTGGCCGACCTGCCACTCCTCGAACCCGACACACAGAAAGGGATCAATGCGCGCCGATGTCAGCACATGCGACAGGCGCTCCAGCGTATCGGCCTTGTGGCCGATGACCAGGCGCGGCGCAGTGCCCGCCGTCTCCATGACAGCGCCTGACGGCAAGGGCCTGCTCATGCCCGGACAACCCTGCGACAAGTCATTGAAATAAATGGCCGCTAATGGAGAGGAAACTATATTTCCCCTGCCTTGAGGGACGCAAGTGCGGGCGGAACATTTGGCCCGGTGCGAGAAAGGACTGGCCGTGAAGCTTGCGCTTCACCGGTTCACAGTCTGCGGCGCCAGTGCCTGAGAGTGGATTTGTGCAGGTGGCGGCCGCATCCCGGCATCCAGGTCCCAGACCTTCCCGTCACCCGGCAGGGGCGGCTTGCCCGAAGCAAACGCGGAAAGCAGGGATTGCGCGCGATAAAAACCCCCGTCCAATCCGGGCTTCACACCCGGATTGCGCACGGCAAAAAGCGCGGAATGCCAAGGGGCACGCCACCGGTCCGTCTGGTTAACCGGCGTCAGCGGACCATTGCCGTGATCGCTATGAATGATGATGGTGGCATCATTCAGGGCTCCACGCGCTTCCAATGCCCGCAATATCCTGTCCACGTGCAACTGCGTGCACTTCACCTGATCGAAATAGCGCCGGTAAAAAGTCTCGGCGGAAGAATCATAGAAGTAAGGCTGGACCGGCTTGCAATCCGCCCCCAGCAATTGCGGCGAATGCGGCAGCAGGACATGCGCGAAAATGGCCGTATCGCCGCTGGCGACGCCGATGGCATCCTCCACGCGATCCATGACCTGCACCGAACGCAGGTTTCGGCCCATGTCCACCCAGTAGATGTTGAAGTTCCGGTAGCAGTAATCACTCTGGTCGCACATGCGCTGCAACAGCGCCGATCGCCGCCCCGCATAGATCAGCATGCGGTGCCAGGGACGCTCCTGCCACAGGGAAAGATCGAGCCCATCGCCCGCATAACGCTCACACCGGACAAAGCTGCGCGCCCCGCCACTGCACAAGTCCAGGCTGTAACCAATGCTGTAGGCATAAACAGAATAACCATCGTTGCGAAGCTTTTCGAACCACGCAAACGGCTTGTTCCAGCGCCTGTTGATGTCCTCCACCGTGATCCTGTCAGGCAACGGATCGTCCAGATCGAAAAAAGCGGGAAGTGAATAGCGCGTCATCGCATACGGGCTGTAAGCCGATCCATAAATGCGAAAGCCGCGACTGACATAGAAGTCGGATATCTGCCGTCGCATCCCCTCTGCTCCGGGCATGTCCGCGGGGATGCCAAACGGCCCACTATGCGCATCAAGCATGAGGTGGATCACAACCCGCCCCAGCGGTCCCGCCGGTTTTTCCCGGTCTATCAGGCGTGCAACGCCCGGCAATGCGCCCGCAGGTAGAACAAGCGAAGAAATCGCAAAGGCCAGGCTCGCCGCGACCAGCACCGGCACGGCGCGAGTACGCAGCGCATAAAGCAGCAGCCCCGGCGCTCCAACGGCCAGGATCAGCGTCAGGCTGCGTCGCAGCAGCGGCGGCTCCAACAGAACCATCCGCACATGAAGCGCAACGAACTCGATCCAGCCGAATGCGATGTCCAGCGCAAAGACAAGCACCAGGAGCAGGACGGGAACCACCAACCAGCGCTGCAACCAGACCATGACCAGCCCGATCACGGCGCCAATCAAGAAGAGCGCGGCACCGCCGGCCAGCATGTAGCTGAAATATTGCTGCCCACCACCGCCTGCAAGCGCGGCCAGCCCGGCCGAGCCAAGCACCAGCGCCGGCGCGGCTGCCGTCAGAATTTTTTCCCAGCGATGATCAGAGAAAAACTGTGGCTGGTTCAAGATCGCAGTCCCGTGAAACGCGACAGGCGAGGATCAGCTTTTGGGAATGCCGCGGGTTTCGGACGCCTTGTCTTTGCCGCGCTGGAAAATCTGCATCAGCCGCATGCGCCAGCCACGGAACAGCGCCAGTCCACCGGCAACCAGCGCGATCAGGGCCTGCAGCAGCAGCGACCCTGTACCAGGGTCCACATAGGCAAGGGCCGGACCACTGCCCAACAGGCTGAGTGCAGCGACCAGCAGGGCTACAGACCTGTGCTTGCCGCAAAAACCCGATACACGGCCAAGGCGCATGTGCTTATATTTTTTCATATTATCAATGGCTTGCAGGCAAGCCCCCACTCTGCGCGGGCAGTATGGCAGCAGCCGCCTTGCACTGTCCATGACAAAGGATTTAGCCCTGCGCGCCGCCTGGAACGCGGCCATAGGTGTCTTCGAACCGCACAATGTCGTCCTCGCCCAGATAGGCGCCCGATTGCACCTCGATCAGGCGCAGCGGCGTCTGGCCCGGATTTTCCAGCCGATGGCGGGAGCCTTGCGGAATGAAGGTGGATTGGTTGGCGTGCACCAGCAACTGGCGCTCGTCACAGGTGACCAGCGCTGTTCCTTCCACCACGATCCAGTGCTCGGCACGATGCTGGTGCATCTGCAGGGACAGTTTCTGGCCCGGCTTCACCATGATGTGCTTCACCTGGTAGTTCGGCCCGGCATCCACACCCTCATAGGTGCCCCATGGCCGATGCACCACGGGGTGCAGGTCATGCCGGTCGCTGCCCTGCTTCTCCAGCAGGTCCACCACCTTCTTCACGTCCTGCGCGCTGTCGCGGTGGCTGATCAGCACCGCATCCTTGGTGGCGACCACGACAAGATCCTCGATCCCGATCGCAGCCAGCAGCGGGCCTTCGCTGCGCAGATAGGAATCCTTCGCCTGCTGCGCGATGACATTGCCAATGATGGCGTTGCCGCTATCGTCGCGCGAGGCGATGTCCCACAGCGACTGCCAGGAGCCGACATCGTTCCAGCCCATTTCCACCGGCACCACGGCCGCCTTCGCGGCTTTTTCCATCACGGCATAGTCAATCGAATCCGATGGACAGGCGACGAAGGCCGGCTCGCCCAGGCGGATGAAGTCCATGTCCACATGGGCATGCGCCAGGGAATCCCGGCAACACTCCAGCATGCGTGGATTGAGCCGCGCCAGCTCGTCCAGGAAAGCCTGCGCCCGGAACAGGAACATGCCGCTGTTCCAGTAATAGCCACCCGCAGCCAGATAGGCTTGCGCCGTGGCGCGGTCCGGCTTTTCCACGAAGCGCTCAATGGCGAAGGCGCCGCCGATGCCCGCCAGCGGCGCGGCACGCTTTATATAGCCATAGCCGGTTTCCGGGCCACCCGGCTGGATGCCAAACGTCACCAGCGCATCCGCGTCGGCGGCCTGTCGCGCAATGGACACGGCAGCCAGAAAGGCGGCGCGGTCCAGCACCACATGGTCGGACGGTATCAGCAGCACCAGACCATCCGGATCATCGGCAGCAACGCGCAATGCGGCAACGGCAGCGGCAGGCGCCGTGTTGCGCCCCACTGGCTCCAGCATGATCTTCGCGTCGGCGGCACCAGTGGCGCGCAACTGCTCAGCAATCAGGAAGCGATGCTCCTGGTTGCAGATGACCAGCGGCGCGGCAAAGCCTTCGCCCTGCACACGCGCCACCGTTTCCTGGATCATGGTGCGTGTTCCGGCCAGCGGCAGAAGCTGCTTGGGCATTGCCTTGCGCGACAGCGGCCATAGCCGCGTGCCCGAGCCCCCGGACAGGATGACAGGGACAATGGAAGGAGCCTTGCTCATGGCCGGGAAAATGCGTCACCCCCGCCGCAAAGGCAAGCGAGGCAGCGGCGGCGTTGGAAATACCAGCGTGATTGCAGGGGTTTACAGGGCCGTCAGGCCAAACCGGAAGCGACGCGGCCCTTCGCGATAACTGGCAGGCTTGCGGGTATCGTCCAGCTCTGCGGCGGAAAGTTGCACCTGGCAGAACAGGCTGGCCGTGCCATCCTGCGCCCGCGCGGGACGATGCGTGATCATGCCCAGCAGCGGCGCACAATCACGGTCCACGGCGATCTGCAGGCGGGTCTTGTCATCGCCGATCTCCAGCCAACCCTCGGTCATGCCAAGACCCATGCCCGAACTGACCAGCATCGAAACCGGCGCGCCATGATCCACCACGCCGTCCAGCGCAAAGCTTTCGCGTCCGCCGCCATTGGTGGTGGCATATGACAGGCGCTTCAGGTCGAAGGCACCGGGCAGCAGGGTGAAGTGACCCAGCCGCAGGCTGCCGGCGGGCCATGTGTCCCATTCGAACAGCAGGTCGAAATCCACGCGCGGCGCATCACCATGCAAATGCAGCCGCTTGACCACGGGCCCGCGCGGCGTGGCGATGCGCCCATGCACCAGCACACCGCCATCGGGCAATGTTTCGATCTCTGTCTGCGCCCAGTCCAGGTCGGTGACCTTGTGCTCGCCCGGTGACTCGAAAACAGAGTCGCCGGTGTACCAGTCGGCCTGCAATGCGATCTCGTCGAAGAAGCCATGCGGCAGGCCGCCGACCGCAGCCTGGGCATGCTTCATAAAGTGCAGCTTCTGGATCGCCAGTCCGCGGCGACGGTCCAGCACGGCCTTGAGATGCGGGGTCTGGATCGCCATGTGCCGCTCGGCAACAGGCGCACCCGTGATGACGGCCAGCGGCGCCAACGGCGCGGACCAGCGCGCCTCCATGGCTTCAAGACGCAGCTTCAGCGCATCCCAGCGTTTCTGTGTCAGGTGGGTGCGAAAGTCGCTGGCCCACAGGGTGCACAATTCTTTCCAGTCGGCGGGCGTTGGCGCACCCGCCAGCAGGCCCTGATAAATGCGCTGGCAGGCAGCGTTGATGGCGGTGTTGTCGCGGCCCGTCACCGCCCAGCGCGCCAGATTGTATTTGCGCTGCTTCTTCACCGGCACCGGGCAGGCAGCGCTTTCCAGCCGAAGCGTGTTGCCACCACCTTGTGCCTGGATCATCGCCAATGCCTGCGATGGCAGGATCAGGGACATTCCCGGTTCCTGCGCCACCGCAGCGAAAGCAGACCCCAGGCGCGCCCATTCCACCGCTTCGGCGGCCAGTTTTTCTTCGGTGCGGAAGCGGCCGGGGCGGAAGTCGAAAATCTCCGCATCGCTGGCATACAGGCAAAGCGTGCGCGCGGCACGCCCGCGCTGCCCGCCCAGGAAGCGCATGTAAGACTCCAGCGAAATGTCATCATGCGCCAGCCGCTGCAATTGCTGGAAGGCCACCGTGTTGGTCCACAACACGGCAATCTTGCGGCCATCCGCGCCCAGCGCATATTGCGGCAGGTAGCGATATTCGGTGTTCCATTCGGGATGGCTGGCCGATGGATTGTTCCAGTCCATCAGGATGGCGCTGTACCCAGCATCGAGATACAGCCCCACCAGCCCGGCGGAGTATGTCTGCTCATTGACCAATGCGATGGTGGGTGCTGCACCCAGCAGCGCGCGACAGACCTCGTTGCCGATGCGCAGGTTCTCGGCGGTGACACGCTGCGGCACCAGCGGCCCGATCATCTGGCTGTAACCGCAGCCGATCAGTTCGATCCGGCCCAGCGCGATCAGCTCGCGGGCGCGGGCAATCCAGGCCGGATCGCGCGCCGCGATCTCCTCCAGCGTGAAGCCGGAAATCTCCACGCCCACCCTGTGTGTCTCGGCCAGCGTCAGCAGCGGCCAATAGCAGCGCGTGATGACCTCGCCGCGCCGCTCCTCCTCGATCGAGGAGAAAGCCAGGTTGAGATGGAAAAAGGCAAAGCCATGCAGCACGCCGCTGGCGGCATTCAGGTCACGGTTGCAAAAAGGCGCGTTCATGGGTCCTGGTGCCAGCGGGCCAGTTAAGACTTCGGCAACCATGGGACGGGTTGGTTAAGAATGGCTGAATGATCAGCCGATCGTGACCTGGACGGGCAAAAGCCCCCCGATTTGCGCCTCGATCCGGTCGCCCGGCGCACAGGGGCCATGGCCCGTCGGGGTGCCGGTAAAGATCAGGTCCCCCGGCGCCAGCGTCACCAGCGACGACAGCCGGGCGATGATTTCCGGCACGTTCCAGATCATCTGGCCGATGTCGGAATCCTGGCGCAGCACGCCATTCTGCCATGCGCGGATCGGTGCCTGGCGCAGGGCACGATCCGCAGGCGTGATGATGCCCACGGGCGCAGCGCCTTCAAAGCTCTTGCCGATTTCCCATGGCTTGCCCGCGCCCTGCGCCGTCAGCAACAGGTCGCGCCGCGTCATGTCCAATCCCGAGGCATGGCCGAAGATCATGCCATCGGCATCGGCTTCCGCCACATTCTTTCCCTCGCGGCCAATCGCTACGACCAGCTCCACCTCGAAGCGCAATTCGCCCGCACCCGGGTGCGGCACGATCTGCGCCACCGCCATGTCGGGCTGCTTGGAAAAGAAATAGGGTGGCTCGCGGTTGGTATAATCCTTGTCCGGCTTTCGATAGTTGCTGCCGACACACCAGATGCGCCGCACGGGAAAACGCGCGTCATGGCCCGCCACCGCCAGCGACGGCTGGGACGGCGCGAACAGGAATTTCGTCACGATCCGGCTTTCGCGAAAGCGCGCGCCAGCGGCGCCGCGGCGGCATCGGCATGGCGCGATGGCGGGCTGTGCCCCCAGACCGGGCCGGGCCAGGCAGGATCACCAGCATGGCGGCCGACCACATGCACATGCAGCTGCGGCACGGCGATGCCCAGATACCCGACATTCAGCTTGGTGACACCGGGCAGCGGCCGGATGATGCGCGACAGATCCACGATCTCGCGCAGCAGCTGCACCTGGTCCGCTTCCTCCAGGTCGCATATCTCGGTGATGCCCTGTCGCCGCGGCACCAGCATGCCCCAGACATAGCGCGCATCGTCATATAGGAACACGCGCGACAGGGGCCAGTCGGCCAGCACGCGCCCAACCGAAAGGATGACCGGATCAACCGTGAAATCCGACATGGGATCAGCCTTCGGCCAGATACTGCTTGGACAGGATCTTGGCTTCTTCCACGCCCGGCTGGTCGAACGGGTCCACACCCATCAGGCGGCCCATCAAGATCGTTTCCAGCATGAAATGCATCATCAGCGCGCCCAT
Source organism: Pseudomonadota bacterium (assembly GCA_023427355.1). Classification (GTDB taxonomy): domain Bacteria; phylum Pseudomonadota; class Alphaproteobacteria; order Micropepsales; family Micropepsaceae; genus Rhizomicrobium. The sequence continues at coordinate 1,226 of JAEZBK010000179.1, read as the reverse complement.
GCTGAAGGCATCCACTCTGGCCGTGTGGATCAACCGCACCGGGCGGCCATTTTTGAACAGGGTCTGCGCCGTGCCGCGCGATTGCGCCGCCACCAGGTCGCCGGGCCGCTTGCCCGCCAAATAACCCTGGCCCAGCGCCTTCGCCGCCGCCTTCGGCACAACCGGGCCCTGTCCCTTGGTGTTGATGGTGACAAAGGTGAACAGCGCGTTGTTCGGACCATCGCGGAAAAGCTGCAACTGGCTGTGCTGGTCCACCGGGCCCAGAACCGACACCGGCGTCGAACCCTGGCCGTCTTTCCCTAAGCTTTCGGCCCAAAGCTGCTTCCACCAGCCGCCGAACACCGCCAGTGCATCGGCATAGGGCCACAGAACCGTGTTGGCGAGCCTGCCCTCCTTCGCCAGCGCATGATGCAGCGCCGCACCCGTGGCTGCGGGGCTGTCTTCGGGCGTCTTCGCCGCCAGCGCCTGGTCCAGCACGGCGACCGCGCCCGCGCGCAGCTGCTTCACGTCGATGCCCATCAGGAGGGCGGGCAACAGGCCCACCATGGTCAGCACCGAATAACGCCCGCCCACGCCCAGCGGATGATCCAGCTTGGTCGCCTTGATGCTGTCAGCGAAATCCGCCAGCGCGCTGCCATGCGGTTCGGTGACGATGGTGAAGTGCCTGGCAAGGTTCTTAACCCCGGCCTTCTTCAGCGCCTCCACCGCCGTCAACGCCTGCACCATTACCTCGGCCGTGCCGCCGGATTTGGAGATGGCAATGAAATGCGTCTTCTTCAGGTCGAAGCGCTTCAGCGCCGCTGACCATGAGAAAGGATCGGGATTATCGTGAAACTCGACAAAGGGCACCGCATTCTTGCGCAGCGCCGTGAGCGCCTGCCCGCCCAGGCTGGAACCACCAATACCCAGCACCGCCACGGTCTTGGCGCCGCTCACGACAATTTCCCTGGCCCGCGCACGCGCCTTGGCGATGTCATCGGTGCGCGCGGGGACGCCCAGCAGCTCCAGCGACCTGTCCGCCGCCTGCTGGCGCAGCCAGCCCAAGGCGCCCACCACCGCACCCAGCGACGCCTCATAGGTGGGCCTGGACGGCGCACCCTTGCCGCCAAGGGCGAGATCCAGCGAAACGGTGAGGGGCGAGGATGAAGACGGCATGACGGCTCCCGAACAGGGCTTGATGATGCAACCGCTATAACGATTGCACCATCAAGCCGCCGCCACAAGAG
>JAEZBK010000160.1 GCA_023427355.1 Pseudomonadota bacterium | reverse complement strand
GCTTTGGAGGTCAGGCCCACGCGGCCGCCTTCGAGAGTCTTGGCGTAGAAGCCTGCCCAGGGGCCGGACGTGAACTCCATCTGGCCGCTGGGGCGCATCTTGTAGCTGCCGCGCTTGCCCTGTTCGTTGGCATAGGTCGCGCCGGGACCGAATTGCAGCTTCATGTTGCCCGCTGTGCCGCCAAAGCACTGGTAGTTTCCCGTTTTCGGCGTGGCTGCGATCGGCTGGGCCACAGGTGCCGGCGAGCCTGGCGCGGCGCTGAGCATGAAGGCCGCCCAACTGCTTTCCAGCCCCTTGGCGTCGCGGACCGTGCAACCGCCCTGACCATAGACCGCCGACACCGTGCCCGGATAGCCGCCGGGCATCAGCACCTTCTGGCCGACGGCGCATGTGGTGAGCTTCTGCTGCGCCATGACTGGTGTGCCCAGACATAGCAGGCTTGCGACCACGCCCGCGGCAAGACGACCGATCACTGGCGCACCCGCAGCGAGCCGCCATTGGGCAGGCGGAAGCTGAAGCGCGCGCCGTCGGCCGACTGGAGAGAATAGCCGGGGCTGACAACATTGCCCGCGCCCGCGCCCACGATATTGCCTGCACCGGCCCCCACGATGTTGCCTGCACCGGCCCCCACGATGTTGCCTGCACCCGCGCCCACGATGTTCCCCGCGCCGGCGCCCACGATGTTCGCTGCATTCAGGCCCCGGCCCGGATCAATCAGGGTCAGGAGGCCCTGGCCTCCGACAAGGGCGAACTGGACATTCTGGCTGGCCAGTGCGGCGCGGGTGGCGCGCACCTTCTGGAGGAGGTCCGCATAGCTGCTCCACTGGCCGCCGCCATACAGGGCGACATCGCATTCGCCGGTGTTGCCCGAACCGGCGGCGCGTCCCACGGCGCCGCCCTGGGTCTTCACCACGGAGACGGCGAGGCTGACCCAGGGGTCGCTGCAGGGATTGTTGCGGGCGTTGTTGGTGTCGGCCTGGCTGGGATTGGGCTGGGCATGGGCCATGCCTGCCAGCACCAAGTTTGCGCCCACAAGCGTGGCGGCTGCGAATGTCATTTTCTTCATGTCTGGTCCCCCTGAGGCCCTGCGAAATTTTGGAAAAGAACTGTACGCAGGCAGTCTTTTCAGGGTGGCGCGCAAGGGGCAATTATACGATCGGACAGGTGCGCGCCGGGTGGGCACCGTGGGGCGCGTGGGGGAATTTTTTGAACGTACCGGATTTTCCAGGCGAGGGCGGCCAGGCCGCCTCGCTGCAGCATGCATTGAATGTGGCAACGACCATCCCGGAGGTGTGCAGGATATTCGAAGCTGCCGTCGCGCCGCTGGGCTATGCCAGCCTGGACTATGCTTCGGGCCCCATCGTGCGCTGGCCCATGCGCGACAATCTCGATTGGCAGCCCGACATCATCTATGCCACCCATGACTGGGCCGACGTCTATTTCGCCACCCATTTCCAGAAGCATGACCGTATCCTGCCGCATATGCTGCGACAGGTCGGGCCCTGGCTTTACTGGGATGTCTGGTCCCAGCCGACCGACGATCCCATCGCACGCGAACTGGATCGCATGGCGCAGGGACGGGTGAAGAGCGGGCTGTCCATTCCCTTCCATGGACCGGGGCTTCGCTTTGCGGGCGTCAATCTGGGGTCGGCCCTGTCGCGTCAGGCGCTGGAAGCCAGGGATCGGAAGACCCGGGCCACGGTGTTCCTGATGGCGTCGCAACTGCATGCCCGCATCCAGGCCCTGGCCGGCGTTGCCCATGGCGAACCCCGCCTGAGCGCGCGCGAGGTGGAGTGTCTGGGTTGGCTGGCGCGCGGCAAAACCGCCTGGGAAACGGGGCAAATCCTGGCGGTTTCGGAATCGGCCGTGAAGAAACATCTGTTCTCCGCCAGCGCCAAGCTCCATGCCCAGACCGGAGCGCATGCGGTGGCCATCGCGCTCAGCCGGGGGCTGATCGCGCTATGAGCGGCCGGTCAAAATAAAAGGGCCCCGCGCAGGGGCCCTTGTCATTTGCACCGCATGGCTCAAGCACCGCTATCGCGGCGCGAGAACCATCATCATCTGCCGCCCTTCCATCTTGGCGGTCTGTTCGATCTTGGCGAAGGCCTCGGTGTCCTTCTGGACGCGGTTGAGGACATCCATCCCCAGATGCTGGTGCGCCATTTCGCGGCCGCGGAAGCGCAGCGTGACCTTGACCTTGTCACCTTCCTCGAAGAAGCGCTTCATGGCGCGCATCTTCACGTCATAGTCATGGTCATCGATGGTGGGGCGCATCTTGATCTCCTTGATCTCGATGACCTTCTGCTTCTTGCGGGCCTCGTTGGCCTTCTTCTGCTGCTCGTACTTGTACTTGCCATAATCCATCAGCTTGGCGACGGGCGGCTTGTTGTCGGGCGAGATCTCGACCACGTCGAAACCCTTTTCCTCGCCCAGCGCCAAAGCCTCGTCCAGGCCGAGCTCGCCATATTTGTGGCCGTCATCGCCGACCAGGAAGACGGTGCGGCTGGTGATTTCCTCGTTGATGCGCGGGCCGCCCTTGGCGGGAGCCTGGCGCTCGGCCGGATTGAAACGTCTCGGGACTATGGTGCTCTCCTAATGTTTGTAACGTCCACGCACACTGCCACGGTCTCGCGAGGGGTTGTTTCCAGCCAGCCTCACGAAACGGTTTGTCCGGTCATGCAGTCGGTGGATCCTCGAAGTACCGCTCAACGCAGGTCGGGCGGGACGGCTTCGGACGAGAGCATAGAAATTGCCGCGTCCAGCGCAAGGCTTTCCTGCTTCTCAACCCCCAGTTTCCGCACCGTAACGGTACGATTTTCGGCCTCGCGGCGGCCCAGGACCAGCAGATAGGGCACCTTGGCCAGGCTATGCTGGCGCACCTTGTAGTTGACGGTCTGGTTGTCGGTGTCGAGCTGGACGCGGATTCCGGCCTTCTGGAGCGCGGCGGCAACCTCCTGCGCATAAGGATCGGCGTCGGAGACGACGGTGGCGACCACCGCCTGCACCGGCGCCAGCCACAGGGGGAACTTGCCCGCATAATGTTCGATCAGGACGCCGATGAAGCGTTCCATCGATCCGACAATGGCGCGGTGGAGCATCACCGGCGGATGCTTGTTGCCATCCTCGCCGATATAGGTCGCGCCCAGGCGTTCGGGCATGTTGAAATCCACCTGCAGCGTGCCGCATTGCCATTCGCGGCCGATGGCGTCGGTGAGGGTGAATTCGATCTTGGGGCCATAGAAGGCGCCTTCGCCGTGATTGAAGGTGAAGTCGAGCCCTGCGGCGCGGGTAGCGGTTTCCAGCGCGCCCTCCGCCAGGTCCCACACCGCGTCGGAGCCGATGCGCTTTTCGGGGCGGGTGGAGAGCTTGACCTTGACCTGGTCGAAACCCAGGTCGCGATAGGCACGCAGCAGCAGCTCGCAGAAGCTCTTGGTCTCGTCCGTGATCTGGTCGTGGGTGCAGAAGATGTGGGCGTCATCCTGCACGAAGCCGCGCACGCGCATGATGCCGTGCAGGGCGCCCGACGGCTCATAGCGGTGGCAGGAGCCGAACTCTGCCAGGCGCAGCGGCAATTCGCGGTATGACTTGGTGCCCTGCTTGAAGACCTGGATATGGCCGGGGCAGTTCATCGGCTTCACCGCCAGGGTGCGCGATTCATCCTCGACCTCGGCGACGAACATGTTCTGGTGGAACGTGTCCCAATGGCCGGACTGTTCCCACAGCTTGCGATCGAACAGCAGCGGGGTCTTGATCTCGTTATAGCCGGCGTCGCCGACGCGGCGGCGGATGTAGTTTTCCAGCGTGCGCCACAGGGTATGGCCGTTGGGATGCCAGAAGACCTGGCCCACCGCTTCTTCCTGCATGTGGAACAGGTTCATTTCGCGGCCCAGCTTGCGATGGTCGCGCTTCTCGGCTTCCTCCAGCCGGGTCAGGTAGGCATCCAGCTCCTTCTTGTCGCGCCAGGCGGTGCCGTAGATGCGCTGGAGCTGGGCGTTCTTGGCATCGCCGCGCCAATAGGCGCCCGCGATCTTGGTCAGCTTGAAGGCGTCGCCGATTTCGGCGGTGGTGCGGAAATGCGGCCCGCGGCACAGGTCATGCCATTCGCCATGCCAGTAGAGCGAGACATCCTCGTTGGAGGGGATGGAGGCGATCAGCTCCGCCTTGAAGCTTTCGCCGATATCCTTGAAGTGCTGCACCGCCTTGTCGCGTGGCCAGACTTCGCGGCGGGTGGGCAGCGCCGCCTTGACGATCTCGTGCATGCGCGCCTCGATCTTCGGCAGATCGTCGGGCGTGAAGGGCTCGGCGCGGGCGAAATCGTAATAGAAGCCATCGTCAATCGCCGGGCCGATGGTGACCTGGGTGCCGGGATACAAATCCTGCACCGCCATGGCGAGAAGATGGGCGGCGTCGTGGCGGATCAGTTCCAGCGCCTTTTCATCCTTGCGGGTGATGATGCGGATCTGCGCGTCCTGCTCGATGGGGCGGAACAGGTCCCATTCCTTACCGTCCACTTCCAGGATGAGCGCGGCCTTGGCGAGGCCCGGGCCGATGGCGGCGGCAATCTCGCTGCCGGTCACGCCGCGCGGGAACGTCAGGGCCTTGCCGTCGGGCAAGGTCATGGTCACGGTGGCGGCAGCGGGCGAAGACACTGGCAACTCCTGGGGAAAAACAGGGGCGGACCTTTGGCTGAGGCTCTGCCCCCCGTCAAGCGTTGTACTCCTCAAGACCTTGTTTTGCAGACCCGGCAGGCCGATATTGGCAGTGTGCGGGAGGGGTCCCGAACAGGAGGTTTCACATGAAAACCACTCATATCTTTTCCGCCGTCCTTGCCGCCGCCCTGATGACGGTTCTGCCGGCCGCCGCGCAAGCGCCGTCGGGCAAGCCGATCTGCGTCAATGTGAAGGATATTCGCGACACGGTTTCGCGCGATCAGGGCAAGACGCTGGTCTTCCAACTGCGCAATGGCACCACCATGGTCAACACGCTTCGCCCGCAATGCGACGGGCTGACCTTCACCGGCTTTGCCTGGGTGACGCCGCCCGGCGGCGAGATCTGCGAGAATGCGCAGACCCTGCGGGTGATTGGCACGGGCGAAATCTGCCGCCTGGGCAAGTTCAGCGCGCCGGTGAAATCGGCGGCGCAGAGCCGTTGACCCCGTCGGGGCGATGAAACGACAAAGGCCGGTTCCCTGAAGGAACCGGCCTTTTTTAAGTCGCGTGGTGTGCGCCCTAGTGCCCGGAGTTCTCACCGGTACGGCTGGCCTCGAAGAGAAACCAGTGGCGCTTTTCGGCGGCGTCCACGAAGTTTTCCAGGATGGACGCGGTGGCGATGTCGTCATGCTTGTCGGCGACTTCGTGGGCCGCGCGCATGTTGCGGATCGCCAGCTTGGTGTCGGCCATCAGCTCGTTCAGCATGTCGGCGGCGCTGACGAAGTCCTTGTTGTTGTCCTTGATGGACTGAAGCTTCGTGATCTCGCTGATGGAGTGGATGGTACGGCCGCCGATCTTGCGCACCCGCTCCGCCAGTTCGTCGGTGGTGGCGAGGATTTCCGTCGCCTGCTCGTCGAACAGAAGGTGATAGTCGCGGAAATGCGGACCGGAGACGTGCCAGTGGAAGTTCTTGGTCTTGAGATAGAGCGCGAAGGCGTCGGCCAGGCAGCCATTGAGGGCGGCGGCGATCTCCGGCGTCGCGTTGCCCGACAGGTCGGTGGGCGTCTCAAGGCGGGCGCTGGTTTTGGCGGGCTTGGCGGGTTTGGACTTGGCCATGGGAATCCTCATGATCGGCGTGGGCGCGGTAGCCCTGTAAGCTAGGGATTTTCCTACGAACAAAAAAGGCCCGGACGGATCCGGGCCCTTGCCGTTTTAGCCGCCGCGGCGGCCCATGAAGTCCGGCTTGCCTAGGGGGACGCCCTTATGGCGCAAGATCGCGTAGGCCATGGTGATGTGGAAATAGGTATTCGGCACGGCGAAGTTGTTGACGTAATCCTTGCCGTTGAATGTGAATTCGGCATTTGGAAATTTCAGCGTCACGGACTTGTCTTCCGCGCCCTGAAAGGCGGCGGGTTCCAGGCCCTTGAGAAAGGCCACGGCCCGGGCAATGCGGTCCTGCAACTGGGCGAAGCTGGTCTCATTGTCCTCGAAGCGTGGAATTTCCGCGCCCGCCAGGCGGCCGCCGCAGCCCTTGGCCATGTCGGTGGCGACCTGAACCTGCTTGACCAGGGGATACATGTCGGGCGACAGACGCGCCTGGAGGTACTCATCGGCCGCAATGCCGTTTTCGGCGGCATGGGCTTCGCCCACCTTCAGCACATGCGCCAGGTTTTCCAGCATGCGGGCGAGCGTGGGGGCGGAGGCGTCATAGATGGTGAAAGCCATGGCGGACCTTTGTTGTTTGCCGGCGCACTCCAGCCGCAAAGCCGGGCCTTTTTCAACTGGATTAAGCCCCTGACGCGAAAAGGGGGAAGGCGGGGCTTGAGGGCGGCGGCACGATTCTCTATGGAGCCTTCCCATGAGCGACCAGACCATGCCCGACCGGCTATCGGTGAATCCCAAGAGCCCCTTCTACAACGCCGAACTGCTGGAGCGGGGCGTCGGCATCCGTTTCAACGGTGTCGAGAAGCACAATGTCGAGGAGTATTGCGTCAGCGAAGGCTGGGTGCGCCTGGCCGTCGGCAAGACCGTGGACCGGCATGGCAACGCCATGACCGTGAAATACAAGGGCACGGTCGAGCCTTACCTGCGCGCGGCCGACGAGGCTCAGAAAGAATAGACCAGCGAGGTCCGCGCCGTGGCATCGTAGCGCTTCAGCGCGGTGGGCGGATCGCTTTCATAACGCGCATTGTAAGACGCCTGTAGCGACAGCGCGCCCAGCAGCCCCACGGTCAGGGCCGTGGTCGAGGTGACGGTGCTGTCCTTGTCCTCGCCGTAATAGGTCATGTTCTGCGTCAGCTTCAGCCGGGGCGTCAGGGCCCAGCTGTAATTCACCGCAGCGCGGCTGGCGAAGGTGCTGCGCGCGCCGGTCACGACATAATCCGTCTGCCGCAGCGCAGGGCCGCCTTCGACCGACAGGTTCATGTCGCCGCCGCGCAGCAGCGTATAGCCGAAGCCCAGCGCCTCGCTGGTGCGGCTGTTGAAGCCGGCGAAGCGATCGGATTCCCAGCTCGCCACGCCCAGCATGTAGAGGCGGTCGTTGAAGCGCCAGTTCGACTGGAAGCTGGCGAAATAGCGGCCGCGCGTTTCACGGCCATTGTCGCGCTGGTAATCGGCATTGGCCAGGAGCGTGTGCGTCCAGTCCAGGCCTTCGCGTGCAAGGTTGAGGCCCGCCGTGGCGCCGGTGCTGCGGCTGTTGCCCGAGGTGCTGGAGAATCCGGCCTGGGCCTGACCCTTCCAGCCGCGCAAAAGGCCCTGGTGGCGCAGCTTGCGCTTGTGCGCCTCAAGGGCTTGCGCCCGCGTGCGGCTGACAAAGGCGTCTATCTCGCGGGAGGAGGCGGGGAAGGCCTTCTTCGCTGCATCGGCGGTCGTACCCAGCGCGGCATCGTTGCGGCTGGCGGCGGCACGCAGCATCGCTTCGGCCGGGGGCGGAATGGGTTCGGCCCGTGCGGGCAGAGCCACAAAGGTCATTGCGGCAAGGGCGAGCAAGGGGCGCAGCGCCATGGAACTCCACATCATCATGTCTGCAACAAATGTGATGCGGAATTTTGCGCGATGCGGCAACCCTGAAAATGATGTTGACAATGCCGGATGTGAAAAAGCCCGGCATTTCGCCGGGCTTTTCCTGTCACGCAAATCGCGCGGAGATTATCCGGCGGTGTAGATGTTGATCGTCACGTTTGCGGCGTTGGTGGCGCGGCAGCGCAACGACAGGCTGGAGAGGTCGCGCATGTTACCGGGCAGATCCACCTCGTTGTACATGCCCCGGCGCAGCATATCGCCGTTGCGGATGTTCAGCCGCTGCGTGCGGCCATTGGCGAAGCGCGCGGTAACGCTGCTGCAGCGGGCATCGGCGTTTACCGGCATCAGCGCGATCGAGTCGGTGCGTCGGCCCCGGAAGCCGGCGAACACGGTTTCGGTATCGCCGCGGCCCTGGAAGGTTTCGCGGCCGATCTGCTGCCAGTTGTTGATGGTGTTACTTCCCCAGTTGAACATCCGCGCCCAGGTGCCGCGCCAGTTGGGGCCGGCCATCCAGTCATTGCGATAGCGGCCGACATCGGCGCTGATCTGGATCATGGCATCGCGGCGATTGACGCTGGTGCAGGCGAAGCTGAGGCCGCGCAGGTCGCGCGCCACGCCGGGCATGTCCACGTTCACGGGACGGCCTTCGCGCAGACGGCCTTGGAAGACCTGGCTGGTGCGGCCATTGCCGAACATCGCCGTGACGGAGCGGCACTCGATGTCGCCGCGCGAGGCGCGGAACTGCAGGCGCTCGACCGAGCCGCCGAGATCGAAGCGGCGGGTTTCGCGATCCACCCCGCCCGGACCCGGGCGGTTCGGCCCGCCGCCCCAGCGGCCATCGATGGTCACGGTGCCGATATTGTCCCAGTTGCCCGGACCGCGGCCGGGACCCGGCTGGGCCAGGGCGGCCGTGGCGGCGCCCATACAGAGCGTGGCGGCAAGGGCCGCGATGGTGGTGTTCTTCATAGGTCTCTCCGTGCGTTGACGCGCACGCCAAATTTCGCGCGCGTATGCCCTCTCGGCGGAGAAAACTGATGGTGGGGGCGAAGGTTCCCCCGGCGGTCAGCCGGCGTATTCGATCTTGGCCAGGCTGATGACGAAGACCAGCGTCTGGTTCGGGGGAATGCGCGCGCCCCGGCCTTCGGCGCCATAGGCCAGCTGCGCGGGAATGACCACTTCCCACAGGTCGCCGGTCTTCATCTTGAGCAGCGCGTCGCGCCAGCCTTCGATCAGGGTGGCGAGCTGGAAGACGCGCGGTGTGCCCGGCGGGGAATTGTCGAACGAGGTGCCGTCCACCAGCCAGCCCCGATAGGAGACGGTGACGGTATCGAGGCGCCCCAGGGG
>JAEZBK010000138.1 GCA_023427355.1 Pseudomonadota bacterium | reverse complement strand
GTGGTGAAGCCTGCGGGCATGTGCTGCACGATGGCGGTCGGCGGGCAGTCTTCGTGGAAGTGTGACAGCACGGCCAGCAGTGCTTCGACCCCGCCGGTGGAGGCGCCCAGCAGCACCAGCTTCTTCTGGAAGGGCGTGACGGATTTCGCGATCAGCCCCGTGGGGGACACGGGCTTGCGCATGCTTTGTTGAACCTTGGCACGTGCCGCCGTCTTGACCTTGCGCGCCAGTTCCTGCGCGCTGGCATCCAGCGCGGCGGCGACATTGTGGGTGGGCTTGGCGAAGCAATCCACCGCGCCCAGGGCCAGCGCATCCAGCGTCACATCCGCGCCGCGTGCGGTGAGGGTGGAAACCATCACCACCGGCATGGGCCGCAGGCGCATGATCTTCTCCAGGAATTCCAATCCGTTCATGCCGGGCATCTCGACATCGAGGGTGATGACGTCCGGATTGCGGTCACGGATCATGCTGCGTGCGGCGGCGGGATCGGGTGCGGCTCCAATCACGTCTATCTCGGGATCGCGGGAGAGAATTTCCGTCAGCAGGTGGCGGATGGTGGCGCTGTCGTCGACAACAAGAACGCGGGTCTTCATGACCGTCTCCGATAAGCGGTCTGCGCCGTCAGTTCGTAAGGGCCATCGCCGATGCGCTCGGAATGGCCGATATAGATCATGCCGTCCGGCGCCAGGTGTTGCGCGAAGCGGCGCCAGATATCGTCCTGGGTCTTCTGGTCGAAATAGATCATCACATTGCGGCAGAAGATCACTTGGTAGCGCGCCTTCACCGGCCAGGCCTTCAGCAGGTTCAGGGGGCGAAAGCTCACCAGCGCGCGCGCCGCATCGCCGATGCGGATATGAGCGCCATGATCCTCGGTGAAACGGTGAAAGGCGCGGGGAATGTCGCCCAGCCGCGCGCGGGGATAGAAGCCCGCCCTGCCTGCCGCCAGCATGTTGGGGTCCAGGTCCGTGGCCAGGATCTTCACATCGCGTTCGCCGGCATCCGGCATCGCGTTCAGCAGCGTCATCGCGATAGAGTAGGGCTCCTCGCCCGACGAGCAGGCCGACGACCATAGGCGGATGGGCGTGCCTTCGCGCGCGGCGGCTGCCAGGCCGGGCAGCACGTCGCGCTCCAGATGTTCGAAATGGTGCGCCTCGCGGAAGAAGCGGGTGACGTTGGTGGTCATGGCGGCGATCAGCGCCTGACGCTCGGTCTCGTCGGCTTCGACGCGCGCGCAATAAGGCGCGAAACTTTCCAGCCCCAATTCGCGTATCCGCTTCGATAGCCGCGAATAGACCAGATTGGCCTTCGCGTCCGGCAGCACGATGCCGGCTTCGCGCCGCACCAGCCCCGCCAGGAAGCGGAAATCCTCCCAGGTGAAGGCGAATTCGCCTTCCACCGCCATCTTGCGCGCCGTGCTCATGCCGCCTGCGCGTCCTCTTGTTCCACCAGCGCGCCCACCAGCCGGTCCATGGACAGGATCGTCACCATGCGCTCGCCCAGCACGGCAATGCCTTCCATGCAGGCCGATGTGCCGTCGCGCGCCAGCTCCGGCGTGGGCTGGATCTCGCCTGCGGTGACGGTGAGGATGTCGGAGACCGCATCCACCAGGATGCCGATGGTGCGCTGGCGGGTCTCCACCACCACGATAACATGCTTGGGGTTGGTGTCGGTCAGCCCGCGGCCCAGCCGCGCCTTCAGATCCACCACCGGCAGCACCACGCCGCGCAGGTTGATGACGCCGCGCACGAAGGGCGGCGCATGGGGCAGGGGCGTGGTTTCGGTCCAGCCGCGTATCTCGCGGATGGCCATGATGTCGGCGCCGAATTCCTGCTCGCCGGAGCGGAAGGTGATGAATTGCCGTTTGCTCATGGTCAGGTTCCCGTGGGTCGGAGGTCTTCGGAAAGGCCGTTGCGGCAGCGCGCCACGATGCCATCCACATCCAGGATCAGCGCGACGCGGCCATCGCCCAGGATGGTGGCGGCGGCGATGCCCTCGATGCGGCGGTAATTGTCCTCGAAGCTTTTGATCACCACCTGGCGCTGACCCAGTATCGCATCCACCGCCAGCGCGAAGCGCCCGGTACCCTGGCTTTCCACCAGGATCACGACACCACCTTCTGCCGGGTCTGCCGCGCCCGTGGCGGCCAGCATCTGCCCCGTCATCACGAGCGGCACATAGGCGCCGCGGACGCTGAGCAGGCGTCCACCGCCAAAGGCATGGATGTCCTGCGGCCGGGGCTTGAGGCTTTCGACGATATGCGTCAGCGGCAGCACGAAGGTCTGGTCGCCCACCGCCACCACCATGCCGTCCAGCACCGCCAGCGTCAGCGGCAGGGTGAGGGAGAAGCGCGAACCCAGGGCGGGCGTGTTGCTGATGACGATGCGCCCGCCCAGATCCACGATGTTGCGGCGGACCACGTCCATGCCCACGCCGCGCCCGGAAATGTTGGAGACTTCCTTCGCCGTCGAAAAACCCGGCAGGAAGATCAGGTTGTCCACATCCTCATCGCTCAAGGCGGCGCCCGGCGTGACCAGCCCGCGTTCCTGCGCCTTGGCGCGCACGCGGCCCCGGTCGATGCCGCGCCCATCGTCGGACACCTCGATGACGATGCGCCCACCGCGATGCTCAGCGGACAGGGTGACGGTGCCCTCGGCGGGCTTGCCCGCGGCGATCCGCTCCTGCGGCGTCTCCAGCCCATGATCCACCGCATTGCGGATCATGTGCGTCAGGGGCTCGCCCAGCCGCTCGATCACGGTCTTGTCTACCTCGGTAGCTTCGCCTTCCACGACCAGGCGCACATTCTTTCCGGTCTGCGCCGCCAGTTCGCGCACCAGGCGCGGCATGCGCTGGAACACCGACTTCACCGGCTGGGTGCGGATCGCCATGACGCTTTCCTGCAAGTCGCGAAGCAGATGTTCGAGTTCGCCCAGGCCCTTGCACACCGCGCTGCCGCGCGGCAGGCGGCATTCCAGCACGCGTTGGGACAGCATGGCCTGGGTGATGACCAGTTCACCGACCAGGTTCACCAGCCGGTCCACCTTCTCAAGGTCCACGCGAATGGTCTGGCGCGGCACCTCGGCGGCAGGGCTCGCATCCTTGCGCTCTGCCACAGGGGCGGGGGCATCCGGCGGAGGTTCGATCACCAGCGGTTCGAGCGTGGCGATGTCCAACGCCGGGAGCGTTTCCTCGATGATGAGGTCGCAATGACCCGTCACGAAGTCGAAGGCATCCTCGATCGCCGCACGCGGCTGATCGGTGCGAAGCGTCAGCGTCCAGCCGAGATAGCTTTCATCCGGATCGAGCGCTTCCAGCGCGGGAAGGCGGGACAGGTCCGCTTCGACGGCAAGCGTGCCCAGAAGAGCCAGCTCGCGCAGCAGCAGCGCAGGTTCGTTGGCGTTGGCATAGAGCGCGGCATGCGGCCTGAAGACGATGCGCCACTCCTGCAGCGTCGGCGTCTCATCCACCACGATCGTCATCGGCGCGAAATCCAGGCCCTCAAAATCGGCAGGAGCGGGGCCTTCCAGCGGCTCCTCGCCCGACAGCGCGGACAGGGCGGCGATGATGTCGCCATCCTGGGGCGCATCACCCGCGCCACGCGCCGCCGCCACATGGTCGGCCAGCGTGTCGCCCGCGCGCAGCAACACCTTCACGCTGTCGCCGCCTGCTTCCAGTCGGTTCGACCGCAACAGGTCCAGCACCGTCTCAAAGCCATGGGCGAACGTCACCATGGCATCGAAGCCAAAAGCGCCCGCGCCGCCCTTGATGGAGTGCACGGCGCGGAAGACGGCGTTGACCGTGTCATTGTCGGCTTCGCCGTGCTCGATGGCGATCAGCCCCTCCTCCATGGCGAGAAGCAGCTCCTCGCATTCCTGGAAATAGGTCTGGCGGATGGCCTCCATGGGGTCGCTCATGGCGCGACCCTGGCGATGGCAGCCAGCAACCGGGCAGGATCGAAGGGCTTGACGATCCAGCCCGTGGCGCCCGCCTGGCGCGCCCGCGCCTTGGCCGCCGGATCGCTTTCGGTCGAGAGCACCAGGATGGGGGCGGCGCGATGCACCGCATGGCGGCGCACATGTTCGATGAAGCCATACCCGTCCAGGCGCGGCATATTGATGTCGGTGATGATGGCGTCCAGGCGCGCGATGCCGTCCAGCGCGTCCGCGCCGGCCTGGCCGTCATCGGCCTGCAGCACGTCATGGCCTGCATCCGCCAGCGCCAGGCGCAGCATGTCGCGCATGGTGCGGCTGTCATCCACGGTCAGGATGGTCTTGGTCATGCGTGTCTCCGGCGGTGATGGCGGGCAGTTGCAGGGCGCCTGCGATGCCCAGGATCGCGGCGGCTTCGGCGAAGGCGGGCGAGACGCGGGTGAAGCGCGGCCGTGCGGCCAGCAGCACCTGCAGGCAGGGGGTGGTGACGCGGCAAACCGCGCCCGCATCCACCACACGGTCCTGTTCGGGCAGCAGCTCCAGGTCCGCCTTCAGCGCCGCGGCCAAGGTCAGGTCCAGGCATGGGCCCAGCACCAGCACGGTGTTCGACATGGTCATAGCCCCTGGCGGCGTGGCGTCAGAATTCCTTCCAGTCCTCGGGTTCGGCGTCCGGCTTGAGCGCCAGCGCGGCGTTCATGCCCGACGCCAGCCGGGACTGCAGCCGCGTAACGGAGCGCGGCGCCGGACGGTCGGCGGTGGTGGCCAGGTGCGGCCTGGCCTGCGTCCGCGCGCCGACATCGAAGAATCCGACCAGTTCCGACAGTTGCGCGGTTTCATTGGCGAGGTTGCGCGAGGCGGCGGTGGACTCTTCGACCATGGCGGCATTCTGCTGCGTCACCTGGTCCATCTGGGTGACGGCGGTATTCACTTCCTCGATGCCGGTGGATTGTTGCTGCGCCGCCAGCGCCATTTCGCTGACCAGGGTGTTGATCTCCACCACCTGGGCCACGATCTTGCGTAGGGCCTGGCCGCTTTCGCCCACCAGCCGCACGCCGGAGCCGACATGTTCGCTGGAGGCCTTGATCAGGGTCTTGATCTCGCGCGCCGCTTCGGATGAACGCTGCGCCAGGGCGCGCACTTCGGATGCGACGACCGCGAAGCCCTTGCCCGCATCGCCGGCGCGCGCGGCTTCCACTCCGGCATTGAGCGCCAGAAGGTTGGTCTGGAAGGCGATCTCGTCGATCACGCCGATGATGTCGGTGATCTGCTTGGAGGATTGCTCGATCTGGCCCATCGCCTTGATCGCGGTATCCACGATGGCGCCGCCATCCTCGGCCGCGCCGCGGGCGGTGGAGACGATGGTGCTGGCGGCGCGCGCATTTTCGGCGGTCTTCTTCACCGTGGCGGTGATCTCCTCCAGCGCCGCGGCGGTTTCCTCCAGGCTTGCGGCCTGCTGTTCGGTGCGCTTGGACAGGTCGTCGGCGGCCTGGGCGATCTCGCCCGCGCCGGTGGTGATGCCGCCGGTGGTGGTCAGCACGCTTTGCAGGGTTTCCTGCAGCCGGCCCATCGCGGCGTTGAAATCTTCCTTCAGCTGGGCGAAGGGGCCGGTCAGTTCGGCGGCGACGCGATGGGTCAGCGCGCCCTTGGCCAGCGCGGCCAGCCCGGTGCCGATGCTGTCCACGATGATGCGGGTCTGGGCTTCCTTGTCGCGCTCGGCGGCCAGGCGCTCGCTTTCCACCGCAGTGATGTCGGTGGCGTATTTGATGACCTTGTAGGGACGACCATTGAGGTCGAAGAGGGGATTGTAGGACGCGATGATCCAGATTTCCCTGCCGCCCTTGCCCAGGCGGCGAAACTTGTCGGCGACGAATTCGCCGCGATTGAGGCGGTCCCACAGGCCGCGATATTCGGCGCTGCGCGCATAGTCGGGATCGGCAAACATGGAATGGTGGCGGCCGATGATCTCGGCTTCGCTGTAGCCCATGGTCTTCAGGAAGTTTTCGTTGGCGGCCAGGATGGTCCCGTCCAGCTTGAATTCGATCACGGCCTGGGCGCGGCTGATCGCGTCCACCCGGCTTTTCTGCTCATGGGCGGCGCTTTCTGCGGCGGTAATCTCGGCGGCGAACTTCACCACCTTCACCGGGCGTCCGGCCTCGTCGAAGACGGGGTTATAGGTGGCCTGGATCCAGACCTCGCGCCCGCCCTTGCCCAGGCGCTTGTACTTGCCCGCGTCGAACTCGCCGCGCCCCAGCTTTTCCCAGAAGGCGCGATATTCGGGGCTGGCGGCATATTGGGGTTCGGCGAACATCGCGTGATGCCGCCCGACGATTTCGCCGGGCTCATACCCCATGGCGGCGCAGAAATTGGCGTTGGCGGCCAGGATGGTCCCGTCGAGGCGGAATTCGATCATCGCCTGGGAGCGGGAGAGGGCGGCGGTGATTCCCTCCGCATGGGCCAGCCGGGCGGCCAGCGCCTCGGTCTTGCTGCGGGACGACAGGACATTCCACATGGCGGTACCTCCGGAGGCGCGTAATCATCGCGCGAGAACGTTGATGAATGCTCGCATAGGTTGTATTAGAGGTGTGAAAATAGCGTTAACGCGGGGCTAACCACGCCTTGGCGAAGACACGGCTGTAATGTTGCGGCGCGAAAGAAAACCTTTGCGACCCGACAAAACTCGCGACAAACCTGCTGTTGACGCCTTTCGGGAATGGCGTCTTATATCTTTCGTAATCGCGGCGACAGATCGCGGATAGAGTGGCCAGGGCACGTGAAGGGGCTCCGGTCGGGTGAGGAAGTTCAGCAGGATCCGGCGACAACGTCCGTCATGACCGCGAATTTATCGGGACGCCTCCGCGCGACAGCACGCCGGACAGCAGCGGCCCGCAGCGCGCGATAACGGACAGGGCCGCCGGGACCGCCATCAGATAACCGGGAGTGACACGCATGCCGCCTCTTTCCAGACGTTCGATGCTCTACAGCTCGGCCGCCGCCATCACTGTGGCCGGCGTGGCCAAGGTCGCCATGGCGCAGCGCAGCCCCAATGGCGCGGGCGCCACCGCCAACGCCTATCCGGCGCCGCCGCCCAAGGGCGCCATCGCCCAGGACACCAACTGGCTGTCCTATGCCAATGGTCCCAACTGCAACCGTTATGCCCCGCTGGACCAGATCAACGCGTCCAATTTCAACAACCTGCAGGTCGCCTGGCGCTTCGACGCCGCCCGTTTCGGGCCCCGCATCGAGACCAACTGGGAATCCACGCCGCTGCTGGTGAAGGGCCGCCTGTATGTGACCGCCGGCACGCGCCGCGACATCATCTGCGTCGACGCCATCACCGGCGAACTGATCTGGATGCATCGCGAAGATGAAGGTGATCGCGGCCGCGCCGCGCCTCGCGCGCTTTCGGGACGCGGCTGTTCCTACTGGACCGACGGTAAGGTGGAACGCATCATCTATGTGACACCGGGCTATCGCCTGAAGTCGCTGGATATCGCCACCGGCATCCCCGACACCACCTTTGGCACCAATGGCGTGGTGGACCTCAAGCTGGAAAACGACCAGGAGCTCGACCTGGTGACGGCCGGCATCGGCCTGCACGCCACACCGATGGTCTGCAACGACGTCATCGTGGTCGGCGCGGCGATGAGCGGCAACAACCCGACCGCACCGGGCGGCCCGCACGGCAATATCCGCGGCTATGACGCGCGCACGGGCAAGCGGCTGTGGATCTTCCACACCATCCCGCAGAAGGGCGAATTCGGCTACGACACCTGGGTCGTGGACGGCCAGGGCGCGCTGACGGGTCATGCCGGCTCCTGGGGCGACATGTGCGCCGATCCGGACCTGAACATGGTCTATGTCGGCATCGAATTGCCGGTGGGCGACTATCTGGGCATGCACCGCAAGGGGCCGGGCCTGTTCGGCGAGAGCCTTGTGGCCCTCGACCTGAAGACCGGCCAGCGCAAGTGGCACTACCAGATGATTCATCACGGCCTGTGGGACAGCGACGTGCCCTGCTCGGCCATGACGGTGGATATCCCTGTCAACGGCAAGACGGTGAAGGCCATCGCCCAGCCGACCAAGCAGTCCTTCCTGTATGTGCTGAACCGCGAAACGGGCGAGCCGATCTGGCCCATCCCCGAAGTGCCGGTGAAGCCCGGTGACGTGCCCGATGAGTGGTACTCGCCGACCCAGCCGATCCCGTCCAAGCCGCCGGCCTATGACCGCCAGAATATCGGCGATGACGACCTGGTGGACTTCACGCCGGAGATCAAGGCGCGCGCCAAGGAAGTCGCCGACAAGTATCAGCGCGGCGAGGGCATCTATCAGGCGCCGACCATGGCCGTATATGAAGGCAAGTGGGGCACGCTGACGCTTCCGGGCGTCCAGGGCGGCACCAACTGGCCGGGCGGCTGCTTCGATCCCGAAACCAAGATCGCCTATGTCTATTCCAAGACGCAGCCTGCGGTTCTGGGCGTCGTCAAGAACCAGACGGCGTTCGGCTATGTGCGCGGCAATGCCCAGGCGCCTGGTGCGGTGCCGGGCGGCGGCCGAGGTGGTCCGGGCGGTCCCGGTGGTCCTGGCGGTCCGGGTGGTCCCGGTGGTCCCGGTGGCGCGGGCCGTGGCGCGGCGCCGATGCCGTCGCTCACCGGCCCGATCCAGCCCGGCAACGTCACCATTGGCGGTCTGCCGATCGTGAAGCCTCCCTATGGCCGCATCAGCGCGCTCGACCTGAAGAACGGCACGCTGGCCTGGCAGGTCGCCCATGGCGAGACGCCGGACAACATCCGCAACAACCCGCTGCTCAAGGGTCTCAACATCCCGCGCACCGGCCAGGTGGGCATTGTCGGCCCGCTGGTGACCAAGTCGCTGGTGATCTGCGGCGATCCCAACACCACCACCACCGGCCCGAACGGGACGTCGGTGGCCTGGCTGCGCGCCTATGACAAGGCGACCGGCAAGGAAGTGGGTGCGGTGACGATGAGCGAAGGCCAGACTGGCACGCCCATGACCTATGCCGTGGGCGGCAGGCAATACATCGTGCTGTGCATCGCGCCTTCGGGCACGGGCGGCAGCGAGATGATCGCCTATCGCCTGCGCACCGTCTAACGGCGGCACACGCCAACGGATCGGGCCGCCCTGCGAAGGGCGGCC
>JAEZBK010000135.1 GCA_023427355.1 Pseudomonadota bacterium | reverse complement strand
GAATACCGGCGCGGGCACCACCAGCGGCGCCATCACGGCCTCCGTCAGCGGCACCAGCGGCGGTATCGCCAATGCCCTGTTCATCGGCGAGGGCGCCAAGCTGCCCAAGCTGACCATCGGCACCAATGCGCTGATCGAGGCGCGTGTCGAGACCAGCACGGTCAATCCGACCGTTGCGGTGGCCAACAGCGCCGCGCCCTTCACCATGGTGGCCCAGACCATCGTGGACCGTTCGGGCTCGCTGCTGACGATCAACAATTCCGGCACGATCAACGCGTTCGTCACCGCTGTCAGCCCGGCGCTGGACGCCGGGGTGGTCCGCACCGTGCGGGCCATCGACCTGACGGCGTCCACCGCCAATGGCATCGCCATCAACAACAGCGGCACCATTACCGGCGACATCCTGTTCGGTGCGGGCGGCAACAACTACCAGCTCAATGTCGGCAATACCGGCGCCAGCGGCGCGGCCAATGCCCAGACCGGCACGCTGAACACGCCCAACAACTATGCCGTCGTCGCGGGATCGGTGATCTCCCGCCAGGCAGGCTTCACGCCCACCACGATCGCCAACGTGATCGATTTCGGCGCCGGCACGGGGCACAGCCTGACCGTCGGCTCGTTCGGCTACGTCAACAGCGTGATCCGCGCCAGCGCCAGCTCCGGCGTCGCCGTGACGGTGCAGAATAACGGCACGCTGTTCGTGGCCAATTCCGCGGCCTCCGGCTCGCTGAACGCCTCCACCTTCGAGATCCAGGCCGGCGGTACGCTGGGCCTGACCGTGTCGCAGAACACCACGGCCACCTCTCCGGTGATCAAGGCCACCACGTCGGCGACCGTCGCTGCCAACTCCTCGGTGGCGCTGCAGTTCGGCAGCTTCATTTCGTCCGCCAATGTCTATGCGCCGGTGACCCAGGACATCGTCCTGATCAGCGCGCCGACCGTGAACATTGATGCCACCACCCTGGCGCAGAACAATCTGCGGCTTGCGGAAAACCTGCCGTTCCTGTTCCAGGGTCCGGCCAATCCGGCCAACCCCCAGATCCTGCGCAAGAGCACGGCGGGCGGCAATGAAACGCTGATCCTGGCGCTGACTCCCCGCGCGCCTGGCGCCACCAACCCCAATGGTACGCCGGGCCTTGGCCTGTCGGGCGATGCGCTGGCCCAGTTCTCCTATGTCGCGCGGGCGCTGGCCACCGACACCAGCCTGGGTTCGGCCATCGCCACCAGCATGACGGTCTACAACAACCCCGGCGTGGCCTCGAGCGGCATCAATGTCGGCGCCTCGCAGCAGCAGGCGCAGCAGGCCTTCTCGCAATTCGGTCCCGATACGTCCGGCGGCGCCAAGCAGGTCGCGATCATGATCACCGATCAGGCCACGGGCCCTGTGGCGGCGCGCCAGCGTCTGCTGCGCTCCTATTCCGGCGTTCCCGGCGACATGACGCTCTGGGCGCAGGAGTTCTTCGGCAACATCAACAACAAGGGGCGCGTCAGCGCCGACGGATCGCTCACCAACTACAAGGACCATGGCTTCGGCTTCACGCTGGGCCTGGATTCGGGCAGTCCGCGCGATGGCTGGTATGGCGCCGCCTTCACCTTCTATTCCGGCGATGTCAGCCAGACGCTGCCGCGCGCCACCCAGACCCAGACGCAGTGGTACATGCTCACCGGCTACAGCCAGTGGAAGGGCCGCCGTCTCTTCGTGGATACGCAGCTTTCCGTCGCCTATGGCGATTTCGTCGGCCGCCGCGACCTCGTGGTCGGCGGCACGGCGCGCCAGGCCGAAGGCAAGCGCGCGACGCTGATGGGCGCGCTGGGCGGCAAGATGGGCGCGCTTTACGGTTCGCGCGCCTTCACCTTCTCGCCCTGGATCAGCCTGGACGGGCTGACCATGCGCGAAGAGGGCTATACCGAGTTCGGCGGCGGCAGCGGCTTCAACCTGCAGGTCGCGCCCTATTATGCCAATTCGCTGCGCACCGCGCTGGGCGTTGACCTGAAGTCCAGCGTCACCATCTGGGGCGCCACGCTCACGCCCGAAGCGCGCTTCGGCTATCGCTATGACCTGGTCAACAGCCCGGTGAAGCTGCGCGCCGGCTTTGTGAGCACTGGCGGCGTCAACACCGCCGGCAATGACTACAATTTCATCGGACCTGACCCGGATACGGGCAACATGTTCGGCGGCCTGAGCTTGGGCGCCGGCACCGAAAGCTGGCAGCTGGGCGTGAATTTCGACCTGGTGCGCGGCAACAATGGCTCCACCACGCAGGTCGGCACCATCACCCTTCTGGGCCGCATTTAAGAGCTGTCCACAGCCAGCCGCGATTTTGCAGGCTGCGGCAAAAGCGGCTGCCTTGCTCGGCTGACGGCCGGTTTGGTGCCGCCATTGCTATTGCAGTGCGCAAGAAGCCCGATTGTGACAACCGGCCGTCATCGGATTCCGTCTGAATCACAACGGCTAAAGTAATACTGATGCAATTGGCGGCACTATGCTGCAATTGCGAACGCTCTGCGGCGACGGCGGCGTATTTCGCTGCTGCGGCAGAGGTTCCCTGCGCCGCTCATACAAACGTTTTTTGTGCCCCCTCTTGCTAACAGCGATGGGCATTGGTTTAAGAAGATACAAGAGCGCTGGGACCAACCGGCGCCAGGTTGGGATGGTAGCTCTCGATCAATTTGGGTTATATTCGCCCGGCGCACAGCGCGCGCCGGGTTTGCTTTGTCTAGCGAGTGAGAAGGCATGGAACAGCCACAACACGATCTACGTTCGTCTATGCGCGGCAATGGTGCGGAGCTCGCGCCGCGTCGCTTTGGTGGTCTCATTCTCGTCACCGCCGTCCATATCGGTTTCGGCGCCATCCTGATCCTCGGCATGAAGGGCGGAGAGATCATGGAAAAGGTCGAGGATCTGGTCGCGACCGTCGAGGAGCAGCAGGTCGAGGCGAAGCCGCCGCCGCCGCCGCCGCCGGATGTCGTGAAGCCGCCGCCGCCCTTCGTGCCGCCGCCGGATATCGCCATCGCGATGGACGCGCCTGCTCCGACCAACACGATCAGCACGACCAACGTGGCGCCTCCGCCCAGGCCCGCGACGCCGCCGGCCCCGCCCGCTCCGCCCGCGCCGC
>JAEZBK010000232.1 GCA_023427355.1 Pseudomonadota bacterium | reverse complement strand
GAGCGCGCCACGCCGCCCGATGCAGGCGATGCCGCTTCGGCCCTGATGCAGGCGGTGCGCGAAAACCCGGCGCACCTGCCCTGGTCCGATGCCGCGCGCAATCTGCAGGCGCGGCTGACGCTCATGCACGGCCTCGAGCCCGATGCCTGGCCCGCTAGCGACGACGACAGCCTGCTGGCCAGTCTGGAGGACTGGCTTGCGCCTCATCTGCACGGCCTGACGCGATTGAATGCGCTGGCTACGCTCGATCTCGCCACGATCCTGTTGGGCCGCTTGGACTGGTCCTTGAAGAGCCGCCTGGAAAAGGAGCTGCCGACCCATTTGCCGCTACCCGGCGGCATGGCGGCGGTGGATTACACCCAGCCCGTGCCCATCGCCTCGGCCCGCGCACAGCATTTCTATGGTCTTGCACAAACCCCGCGCCTGGCAGGCGGGCGCGTACCGCTACGCCTGGCGCTGCTGTCGCCTGCGGGACGGCCCATCGCGCTGACTGCCGATATTGCCGGCTTCTGGAAAGGGGCCTGGGCCGATGCGCGCCGCGACATGCGCGGGCGTTATCCAAGGCACAATTGGCCGGAAAATCCGCTCCAGCCCTGACGGTCAGGCCGCGCGCGCCATGGCGTTGCTGTCCCACAGCCGCACCAGCGCCGCCACCAGTTGGCGCATCATGGCATCGTCATGGGCGGGGCTGGGCGTAAAGCGAAGCCGCTCGGTGCCGCGTGCCACCGTGGGATAGTTGATCGGCTGGGCATAGAGGCCGAAATCCGCCAGCAGCGTGTCCGACACCTGCTTGCACAGCGTGGCATCGCCCACCAGCAGCGGCACGATATGACTGGGGCTGTCCATCACCGGCAAGCCCGCCGCGCGCATCATCGCCTTCAGCGCTGCCGCCCGCTCCTGCAAGGCGAGGCGCGGGCTGTCGCTGGCGCGCAGATGGCGGATGGATGCCAGCGCGCCCGCCGCCAGCACCGGCGCCAGCGAGGTGGTGAAAATGAAACCCGGCGCATAGGACCGGATGCAGTCCACGATCTCCTGGCGCGCCGCGATATACCCGCCCATCACCCCGAAGGCCTTGGCGAGCGTGCCTTCCACGATATCCACGCGGTCCATCACGCCATCGCGTGCCGCCACGCCCGCGCCTTCGGGCCCATACAGGCCCACGGCATGGACTTCATCTATATAGGTGAGGGCGCCATACTTCTCCGCCAGGTCGCAGATCGCGCCGACCGGGCCGAAATCGCCATCCATGGAATAGACGCCCTCGAAGGCGATCAGCTTGGGCGCATCGGCGGGCGCGGCGCGCAGCAGCTCTTCCAGATGCGCCATGTCGTTGTGGCGGAAGACATGTTTCTGCCCGCCGCCATGCCGGATTCCTGCGATCATGGAAGCATGGTTGCAGGCGTCCGAGAAGATGACCAATCCGGGCAACACCTTCGCCAATGTTGAAAGCGTGGCGTCGTTGGAAACATAGCCGGAGGTGAAGAGCAGTGCGGCTTCCTTGCGGTGCAGCGCCGCCAGTTCCTCTTCCAGTTCGACATGATAATGCGTGGTGCCGGAAATATTGCGCGTGCCGCCCGCGCCCGCACCCACCCTGTCCAGCGCTCCGTGCATCGCCTCCAGCACCGCGGGATGCTGGCCCATGTTGAGATAATCGTTGCTGCACCACACTGTGACAGGCCGCGCGCCACGCGCATGGTGCATGATCCCGCCGGGAAAAGCGCCTCTTTCGCGCAACAGATTGGCAAAGACGCGATAGCGTCCTTCCTGCTTCAGCGTCTTCAGGGCGGCGTGAAAGGCATGGGTGGTGCTGGTCATGGCGCTACTGGGCCATGGATCGCATGGGCCCGTCCTTGCGCCGGATCAAGGCGGGGGCCGGCTTTTGCCTGCCAATCTGCGCCGTCGCGCGACCATCCCCGAGAACCGCCGGGGATGCGGGCGGCGCCAAGCAGCCCTGCCGTGCCGCCCCTGCGCCCTGGACTCTCCCGGTCCGGGGCGCAAACGTGTCCGGTCACACGGCGGGCGAATGCCGCGTATTCTGGCGCAGCAGGTAGGCGTCGAAGCTGGATGCGACCAGCCGGGCCGCCGCGCGCCAGGCTTCCGGGATGACGATACGCCGGTCCTGGATCTGGACGATGCCCTGTCGCGCCAGTTCCTCCAGCGCGGTCTGTGCGCCGGGCATCCGCTGCAGCGGCACGTCCAGTTCCACTTCCAGGTCGCACATCAGTCTTTCGATGATGCCGCGCCGCAGGCGGTCATCCTGTGTCAGCGCCACGCCCCGCGCCACCGGCAGCCGGCCCGCAGCGATGGCTGCGCGCCAATCCGGCACGGCGGTATCATTCTGCACATAACCCTGCGGAAGTGCCGAAATCGCCGACGCGCCAAAGCCGATCAAGGTCGCGGCCGCATCCGTCGTATAGCCCTGGAAGTTGCGATGGAGCCGCCCCTGCCTCGCCGCCTGCGCCAGCGCGTCGCCGGGCAGTGCATAGTGATCCATTCCGACCGCGACATAGCCCTTCGCGCAGAGCATCGCGCGCGCCTGTTCCGACATTTGCAGCCGGGTTTCCACATCGGGCAGCAATTCCGCCGGGATCAGGTGCTGCTGCTTCTTGAACCCCGGCACATGGGCATAACCGAACACCGCGATCCGGTCGGGCCGCAGCCACAGGATGAACTCCAGCGTCCGCGCCCAGCTTTGCGGCGTCTGGCGCGGCAAGCCATAGACCAGATCCATGTTGATGCTGCGCACGCCTTCGGCCCGCAAATGGGCGATGGCGTCGAAGGTTTCGTCGTCGCTCTGGATGCGGTTGATCGCCCGCTGTACCGCCGGATCGCAATCCTGCACCCCCATGCTGGCGCGGGTCACGCCGGCCCGCGCGAAATCCGCTGCCCGCGCGGCGGTGAAACCGCGCGGGTCGATTTCGACCGCGAACTCCGCATCCGCCGTCACATCGAACCGTTCGCGCAGCCGCCCCGCCAGGCGGGCGATATCCGTCCCGTCCAGGATGGTGGGCGATCCGCCACCCCAATGGATATGCCGCACGGCCATGCGGGCGGGCAGCGCGTCGGCCACGAGCTCCATCTCCGCCAGCAGCAGGTCGCAATAGGCGCGCACCGGCGCATAATGATTCACCGCCCGCGTATGACAGGCACAGAACCAGCACAAGCTGTCGCAGAAGGGGATATGGGCATACAGCGACAGGGGCTGGTCCGGCGGCAGCCGGTGCAACCAGGTGCGGAACAGCGTGCCGTTCACGCCGTCATGGAAATGCGGCGCGGTGGGATAGCTGGTATAGCGCGGCACATTGGCCGCGAAGCGTTGGGCGATGGTCATGGCTGGGCTTCTGGCCTGCCCCAGCCGTGCATGCCTTGATGCAGCGCAAGCCTGCGCCAACCCGCCGCTGCGACAGCATGGCTGCATCGGGTTGATCTCGATCAAGCCTCTTTGCTGCACCGCTTCCTAAGACGGTTCCGTCTGAAAAGAGGGATTCGTCATGCGCCTGCGCGCCGTCTTCATGTCCGCCGCTTGTTTCCTCGCCGTCCCAGCCGCCGTCCTGGCGCAAGAACCCGCGCCCAAAGGTGCCGCAGGCAGCTTCCAGGTGCGCCTGCGTGCCGTCACTGTTTCACCCGATGCCGATGCGAACATCACGGTGGGCGGTGCGGCCATCGGCGGCACCACCAGCGTCGGCCGCTCCACCATCCCCGAAGCCGATTTCAGCTATTTCCTCACCGACCATGTCGCGCTGGAGCTGATCGCGGGCGTCACCCGCCACACGGTTCGCAACACCGTCGCCGGGCGCGTCGCCTCGGTCAGCCTGCTGCCGCCCACGCTGGTGGCGCAATACCATTTCGATCCCATGGGCAGTTTCCGCCCCTATGTCGGTGCGGGTTTCAACTACACGTTCTTCTATGACGCCGACAGCGCCCTGCCGAACATCAGGTTCGATCACAATATCGGCTACGCGCTCCAGGCTGGCGTGGATGTGCCGCTGCGCGATGGCTACTTCCTCAATTTCGACGTCAAGAAACTCTTCCTCGATACCACGGTCACCGCCGCGGGCGGCGCGGTGCGCGCCAACGCCACGCTCGATCCCTGGCTCCTGGGCGTCGGCTTCGGCCTGCGCTTCTGAGGGCGGTTCTTGCTGTGCTGTCTCCTCATCGCACTTGCGGCCACCCCGGGCGGTGCCTGGCTGATCGGGCCGTCCTCCCTGGCCTGTTGTGGGCGTCTGCGCGCCTGGATCGGGCCCATGGCGCAGGCCTTCACCGCCGCGTTGCTGGCGGCGATGGCGGCTTGGGCGATCATCGCGCTCATGGCGCCGTCGCAGGATCTCTTCCAGCCGCTCTGCCGCGTCGGCGTCTTCGTCGCCAAGGCGCTCAACTGAAGGG
>JAEZBK010000230.1 GCA_023427355.1 Pseudomonadota bacterium | reverse complement strand
ACCCGCGTCCCCACCGACCTCGCCGTGGAATATTACCGCCAGCGCGCGGGCGCGGGCCTGATCTTCACCGAAGCCACCTCCGTCACCCCGCGCGGCGTCGGCTATGAAGCCACGCCCGGCATCTGGTCCGACGAGCAGGTGGAGGGCTGGAAGAAGGTTACCAAGGCCGTCCATGACGCGGGCGGGCGCATTGCGCTGCAGCTCTGGCATGTCGGCCGCATCTCCGATCCCCAGCTCCTGAACGGCGAACGCCCCGAAGCGCCCAGCGCCATAAAGCCTGCGGGCCATGTCTCGCTCCTGCGGCCGCAGCGCGAATATGTAACGCCCCGCGCCATCGAAACCGCTGAAATCCCGCGCGTCATCGCCGAATATCGCAAAGGCGCGCAGAACGCGAAGACGGCCGGCTTCGATGCGGTGCACATCCATGGCGCCAATGGCTATCTGCTCGACCAGTTCCTGCAGGACAGCACCAACCATCGCACCGACGCCTATGGCGGCAGCATCGAGAAGCGCGCGCGCCTGATGCTCGAAGTCACCGATGCCGTCACAGACGTCTGGGGAGCGGATCGTGTCGGCATGCACCTGGCGCCGCGCATGGACAGCCATGACATGGGCGACAGCGACCGCCTGGGCACCTTCACCTATGTCGCGCGCGAACTGGGCCGCCGCAAACTCGCCTGGATCGCGTCGCGCGAATATGTCTTCGATCCGGCGCAACAGCCGGTGGACAGCCAGGGCCGCCCCAAACCGATCACCAATCCGCAAAGCATCGGCCCGCGCCTGAAGGATGCGTTCGGCGGCGTCTATATCGCCAATGAAGGCTTCACGCTGGAAAGCGCGCAAAGGGCGCTGGACGAAGGCTGGGCCGATGCGGTGGCCTTCGGCAAGGCCTATATCGCCAATCCCGACCTTGCCCAGCGATTCGCAAAGGGCGCGCCGCTCAATGCCTGGGATACCGCGACATTCTATGCGGGCGGAGCGAAGGGCTATACCGACTATCCCGCGCTGGACGCGTAGGGAACGTTTTTCCCGCCAGTCCCGTTTTCCTCCCAACGTCTCAAGAGGAGAGCGCGATGAAATTCTTTGGCAAGATTGTGGCGGCTTCGGCTTTGGCCCTGACGTTCGGCACCAGCGCGGCCTATGCCGATGCCTGCACGGGCCGTGACCACACCACCGAAACTGTCGTCGGTGCTGGCGTGGGCGCATTGGCCGGCGGTTTGATCGGCGGCGATATCGCCGGGGCTGCGGTCGGCGGCGTGGCGGGCGGCTTCCTCGGCAACTATGTCGGCCGCACCCAGAACTGCAATCGCGTGCGTGCCGCCCAGGCCCGCCGCGCTGCGGCCCAGCGTGCCGCCGCCAATGAGCGGTCCTACTATGTGGATCGCAACGGCAAACGCCATTACTACAACCCGCGCTAGGCCTTTATCGCCTGCGCGAAATCCAGCCCCGCGGGCGAAAGCCTGCGGGGCTGATTCTTTTGGCCGGGCCTCTGGACAGAACCAACGCAAATGTCATCTTCGCGCCATCCAGTCGAAACGATTTCGCAAAGAGGATATCCATGCGCCACCTTGTCCTGGCCGCCGCGCTGCTGTTCGCCGCGACCGCTCCCAGCCTTGCCCAGACCCCGCCCCCTGGTCCGCCGCCGGGCCCGCGCCCGCCCGCGATGGAGTTCATTGACCTGCCATTTCCCGATGGCGGCGTGATCCCCAACCAATACACCGCAGCGGCCGAGAAGCAGCCTGCCGGTTCCTTCCCGCTGGCCTGGAAGAACACCCCCGCCGGCACGCAAAGCTTCGTCCTGATCTTCCACGACCTGGACGTCGCGGCGGGCCGCGGCATGACCGACAATCTGCACTGGCTGGCCTTCAACATACCGGGCACCGCCACCTCGCTGCCCGCCAACCTGCCGACCGCCACCAAGCTGCCTGACGGCACCATCCAGCCGATGAACCGCAACCGCAGCGGCTATGCGGGCCCCGGTGCCCCTGCGGGCAAGTATCACCATTATGTCGTGCAGCTCTTTGCGCTCGACACCAAGCTGTCGCTCACCGAAACCGCCACGCGCGACGAGGTCGCCAAGGCCTCCGAAGGCCATGTGCTGGGCAAGGCCGTCCTGGTCGGCCTCTTCCATCGCTGATGTGTCTTCCCCCCATCCGTCACAGCTCGGGTCGGCCGAATTAGCCGACACCTCGTTGCGACGTTCGGTACGCTGTCGCTACCGAACTCCCCCTTCCTGATTCTGCGCATCGAAGGGGGAAGGACGCTGGATGCCTGGCGGATGGTCGCCCGGCGGAATGCCGGGCTCGAGAAAAAAGCCCCGGAGAGCGATCTCCGGGGCTTCTTCTTTTCCTTCAGGGCAGGGCGGCTTATCTCAAATCAAACCGATCCGCATCCATCACCTTTGCCCACGCCTTCACGAAATCCTTCACGAACTTTTCCTTCGAGTCGGATTGCGCATAGACCTCGGCCAGCGCCCGCAACTGCGCGTTGGACCCGAACACCAGGTCCACCCGCGTCGCGGTCCATGTCGGCTTGCCGCTCTTGCGGTCATGGCCCTGGAACAGGTTGTCGCCGGTTTTCTTCCATTCCGTGCCCATGGACAAAAGGTTGGTGAAGAAGTCGGTCGACAGCACACCCACCTTGTCCGTGAAGACGCCATGCCGGTTGGCGCTGGCGCCCAGCACGCGCAGGCCGCCCACCAGCACGGTCATTTCCGGCGCGGTCAGGCGCAGCAATTGCGCCTTGTCCACCAGCGCTTCTTCCGGCTTCATGAACTGGCGCTTGTTGCCATTGATGTAGTTGCGGAAGCCGTCGGCGCGCGGCTCCAGCGGCGCAAACGACGCCGCATCGGTCTGCTCCGCCGTCGCATCGCCGCGGCCGGTGGTCACCGGCACCGTCATGGCCACGCCCGCATCCTTCGCCGCCTTCTCGATCGCGGCGCTGCCGCCAATCACGATCAGGTCGGCCAGCGAGACCTTGCCATGCGCCTTGGCGATGGCTTCCAGCTTGCCCAGCACATTGCCAAGCTGGCCCGGCTGGTTGGCCTCCCAGTCCTTCTGCGGGGCAAGCCTGACGCGCGCGCCATTGGCGCCGCCACGCTTGTCAGAGGCGCGGAAGGTGGACGCCGACGCCCAGGCCGCCGCCACCAGTTCGCTGACGGACAGCCCGCTCTCCAGCACCTTCTGCTTCAGGGCGGTCACATCTGCGTCGGACAGCTTCGTGCCCGCCGGAACCGGGTCCTGCCAGATCAGGTCCTCCTTGGGCACGTCCGGGCCCAGGTAGCGCACCTTCGGGCCCATGTCGCGATGGGTCAGCTTGAACCAGGCCCGCGCAAAGGCATCGGCGAACTGTTCGGGATGCTCCAGGAAGCGGCGCGAGATTTTCTCATAGGCCGGGTCGAAGCGCAGCGACAGGTCGGTCGTCAGCATGGTGGGCACATGGGTCTTCGACGGGTCATAGGCGTCGGGAATGTCGGCCGCCGCATTCTTGGCCTGCCACTGATGCGCACCGCCGGGGCTCTTGGTCAGCTCCCACTCATGCTGGAACAGGTTCTTGAAGAAGTTGTTCGACCATTGCGTCGGCGTCTGGCTCCAGGTGACTTCCAGGCCGCTGGTGATGGAATCGGCGCCATAACCGCTGGCATGGCCGCTCTTCCAGCCCAGGCCCTGCGACTCCATCTGTGCGCCTTCCGGCTCGACGCCGACGAACGAGGGATCGCCCGCGCCATGGGTCTTGCCGAAGCTGTGGCCGCCTGCGATCAGCGCCACCGTCTCCTCATCATCCATCGCCATGCGCGCGAAGGTCTCGCGGATGTCGCGCGCCGCCGCCACCGGATCGGGATTGCCATTGGGGCCTTCTGGATTGACATAGATCAGGCCCATCTGGACCGCGCCGAGCGGGTCGGACAGTTCGCGCTCGCCGCTATAGCGTTCGTCGCCCAGCCAGCTTCCTTCCGGCCCCCAATACAGTTCTTCGGGCTCCCACTGGTCGGCGCGGCCGCCGGCAAAGCCGAAGGTCTTGAAGCCCATGGATTCCAGCGCGACATTGCCCACCAGCACAAACAGGTCGGCCCAGGAAATCGCGTTGCCGTATTTCTGCTTGATCGGCCAGAGCAGGCGCCGCGCCTTGTCCAGGTTGGCATTGTCCGGCCACGAATTGAGCGGTGCGAAACGCTGCTGGCCGCCGCCCGCGCCGCCGCGGCCATCCGTGGTGCGATAGGTGCCCGCGCTATGCCAGGCCAGGCGAATGAACAGGCCGCCATAATGCCCGAAATCGGCAGGCCACCAGTCCTGGCTGTCGGTCATCAGCGCGGTCAGGTCGCGCTTCAGCGCGGGGAGGTCGAGGTTCTTGAAGGCGGCGGCATAGTCGAAATCCGCGCCCAGGGGATTGGCCTGCGGATTGTGGGGATAGAGGGTCTTCAGGTCGAGCTGGTCCGGCCACCAGTCGCGGTTGCTGCGGCCGTGTCCGGCGCCATGCATCGCCGGGCATTTGCCCGCAGGCTTGTCATTGCTCATGAAAGTCCTCCCTCAAAATCTGGAATAATTCTAATATTGGCTTTGGGGCGGCTGTCAAGCGGTTTAGAATAATTCTCAACTAGGCTATCCACCCCGGCCCGTCGCGCAACAAGTCCTGCTCCATCAAGGCAATGGCAAGCGGGACAGCCATCTGCCAATCCGCCTTGAGAAACCCCGGCGTCGCGGCAATAGTCCTGCCCGTTCAGGGACCTGACCCCACCGCATCGCGGGGAGGGGGAGGGGGTATCAGGAAAATGAAGGTTCAAATGGGCACGTTCGACAAGTCCAAGCTTCCCAGCCGCCACGTCACCGAGGGGCCCGAGCGCGCGCCGCATCGCTCCTACCTCTACGCCATGGGCCTGACGACGGAACAGATTCACCAGCCGCTGGTCGGCGTGGCCACCGCCTGGAACGAGGCGGCCCCGTGCAACATCTCGCTGATGCGCCAGGCGCAGGCGGTCAAGAAGGGCGTGGCCGCATCGCACGGCACGCCGCGCGAATTCACCACCATCACCGTCACCGACGGCATCGCCATGGGCCATGCCGGCATGAAGTCCTCGCTGGCCTCGCGCGACGTGATCGCGGATTCGGTGGAACTGACCATGCGCGGCCATTCCTATGACGCGTTGGTGGCGATGGCGGGCTGCGACAAGTCGCTGCCGGGCATGATGATGGCAATGATCCGCCTGAACGTGCCGTCCATCTTCATCTATGGCGGCTCGATCCTCCCCGGCAAGTTCCGCGGCAAGGATGTCGTGGTGCAGGATCTGTTCGAGGCTGTCGGTCTTCATTCCGTCGGCAAGATGGATGATGATACGCTCGACGAGTTGGAACGTGTTGCCTGTCCGTCCGCCGGATCGTGCGGCGGCCAGTACACCGCCAACACCATGGCGATGGTGGCCGAGGCGATCGGCCTGGCGCTGCCCTATAGCTGCGGAGCGCCCGCCCCTTACGAAATCCGCGACGCGCTCTGCGCGGCGGCAGGCGAGCAGGTGATGAATTTGCTGGCCAGGAATATCCGCCCGCGCGACATCGTCACCCGGAAGGCCTTCGAGAACGCCGCCATGGCGGTCGCCGCCACCGGCGGCTCGACCAATGCCGCGCTGCACCTGCCCGCCATGGCGCATGAGGCGGGCATCAAGTTTGATTTGTTCGATGTCGGAGAAATCTTCCGCAAGACGCCTTACATCGGCAACCTCAAGCCCGGCGGCCAGTATGTCGCCAAGGATCTGTTCGAGGCGGGCGGCATCCCGCTGGTGATGAAGGCGCTGCTGGATGGCGGCTACCTGCACGGCGATGTGATGACCGTCACCGGCCGGACGATGGCCGAGAACCTGGCCAAGGTGAAGTTCAACGAACATCAGGACGTCATCCGCCCCACCAGCAACCCGTTCTCCGCCACCGGCGGCGTCGTCTCGCTCAAGGGCAATTTGGCGCCCGATGGCGCCATCGTGAAGATCGCGGGCCTCAAGGGGCTGCGCTTCGTGGGCCCGGCGCGCGTCTTCGACAATGAGGAAGCCTGCTTCGAATGTGTCGACAAACGCCAGTACAAGGAAGGCGAAGTGCTCGTCATCCGCTATGAAGGCCCCAAGGGCGGCCCCGGCATGCGCGAGATGCT
>JAEZBK010000070.1 GCA_023427355.1 Pseudomonadota bacterium | reverse complement strand
GCCGAGTGGTTTAAGGCAGCGGTCTTGAAAACCGCCGGGCCTGCAAGGGTCCCGTGAGTTCGAATCTCACCCCATCCGCCAAAGAGCCTGCGCCATATATCTGCCAGATTGGCCCAGTTCTTTGCCTGACGCCCCGCCTGTTCTAGCGTCTGACAGCATGTTTGTTCGATTCGACCGTTTTATCCTTATCGGAGCTGCCGGCTTGTTGGCCGTGGGGTGTGCCAGCGCGCCCCCTTCACAACAGGTTCCGCAGCCAGTCGTGCCTGTGCCGCAGCAGCCCGTGCAATTGCCGTCGCGGGCGGGTGTCTACAAGATTGGCCAACCCTATCAGATAGACAATGTCTGGTATTATCCGCGGGAAGAGCCCACTTACGACGAAACCGGCATCGCGTCCTGGTATGGTCCAAACTTCTACGGACGTCAGACCGCGAATGGCGAGATCTATGACGGCAACCAATTCACTGCCGCACACAAGACATTGCCGATGCCGGTCAATGTCCGGGTCACCAACCTGGACAATGGCCGTTCGCTGGTCGTGCGTATCAATGACCGGGGCCCCTTCGCCCGCGGCCGCATCATAGACCTGTCGCGTCGCGCCGCCGAAGAGCTTGGCATGATGCAACAAGGCGTGGCACGGGTGCGTGTGACGTATCTGGGACGCGCCGAGCTGGGCGGCACCGGGCCCGCCGATGATACCCCAGCCGACATCGCCAACGCGTTGCCTGCCAAGCCCGCGGGCCAAGTGGATAGTGCCGCCCTTGATGTGTTGCCCGGGGCTTTGTCCGCGCCGGCGCCAACTGCAGTTCCACCTGTCCCCGTCCCCGCCGCCCCCGTGCAGCTTGCCTCGACAGAGCCAACCGGACGGGTAGAGCAGGTGCCGGTACCGTCAACGACACGTCTGTACGTTCAGGTCGGCGCATTTACCAATATCGCCAACGCGCGCCGCCTGATGAATGCGCTGGGCGGTGACCTGATGAGCTCGACAATCCAGCGCAATGGGCAGACGCTGTACCGCGTGCGCACCGCACCACTTGCCTCGGTGACGGAAGCCGACGCGGCCCTTGCGCGTATCAATACACAGGCTGGCGGCGGCGATGCGCGCATCGTCGTTGACCAGTAGACAAAAGCTGTCCGGAGCCCGCATGCGCCAATTCCTTGTCATCTTCATTCTTCTTTTTGCCGTGGCCGTGCCTGCACGCGCCGCGCTGGACACCACTGCAGCGCATGCGTTGTTGATGGACGGGGAAACCGGGCAGGTGCTTTGGCACAAGGATGGGATGGTGCCGATGGCGCCCGCCTCCATGTCCAAGCTCATGACGACCGAAATGATTTTCCAGCGCCTGAAGGACGGGCGGCTAAAGCTGACCGACACATTCCGTGTCTCCGAGCGCGCCTGGCGTCAGCCTGGATCGAGAGGATTCACCCATGTCGGCGACAGCCTGACCGTAGAGGACCTGATCCGGCGCATTGTCATCGTTTCAGGCAATGATGCTTGTGTGGTGATAGCCGAAGGGTTGGGCGGCACGGTTGAGAATTTCGTCAAGATGATGAATGCGCGCGCCAAGCAACTCGGCCTTGATCAATCCACCTTCGTCAATCCAGATGGTCTCCCGGACCCGCCAGGCCAATTGATGAGCGCACTTGATCTGGCGAAGCTGTCGCGCCATCTGGTGCGCGAATATCCGAAATACTATCCGTATTTCAGCGAAAAATCCTATACGATCGTGGACCGCAAGAACACGATCACCCAGCCCAACAGGGATCTGGTTCTGGGCATGCTGAAGGGCGCCGATGGCCTCAAGACTGGCCACACCGACCTTGCCGGTTATGGCATCACGTCCTCGGCGAAGCGTGGCGACCAGCGACTGATCCTGGTTCTCAACGGGCTGCGCTATCCCGAATACAAGAACGACTATTTCCCCAATATCCGCCGCGCAGAGGAAGCCACCCGCATCCTGGAACAGGCTTTCCGCGAATATCGCCGTTACCCGGTGTTCTGGTCCAACCAGATCATCGGCGATGCGCCCGTTGCGAATGGCGCCTTGCGCACGGTGCCGGTGACGGCGCGCGCACCGGTGGCGGTGACCATGCCGGTGGAATCCAAGGCTGGGTTGAAGAGTGCGGTCAATCTTGATCCTGGCCTCACCGCGCCTATTTCGCAGGGCCAGCGGGTCGGCACAGTGACCATCAGCGCCCCCAATTTCCCCGGCCTGACGGTGCCGGTTTATGCGGCGCAGGCTGTCCCCCAGGCCAACATCGCGGTGCGCCTGTGGCAGAAGGTTTTGGGACTGGTCGGGTGGTGACACGCGGCCGCTTCATCACGCTGGAAGGCGGGGAGGGCACCGGCAAGTCCACACAGGTACGCCGTCTGGCCGCTGTGCTGGAACAGCACGGCATCAAGGCTCTGACCACGCGCGAGCCGGGCGGCTCACCCGGGGCCGAGCAGATCCGCAAACTGGTGGTGGAAGGGGATGGCGGCCGTTGGAATCCCATCACCGAAACCCTGCTGGTCTATGCCGCGCGCGCCGACCATGTAGCACGTACCATCGGCCCGGCCCTGGCGCGGGGGGAATGGGTGATCTCCGACAGGTTCAACGACTCAACCTATGCGTATCAGGGGGCGGGCCGGGGCGTGGAGCGCGAGACTATCAGGCGTATCGACGCCGCTGTGCTGGATGATTTCAAGTCCGACCTGACGCTGGTTCTGGACCTTCCGGTGGAGGTGGGGCTGGCAAGGGCCGGGGCGCGCGGTGGCAGCGAGACACGGTTCGAAAGCCTGGGCGTGGATTTCCACGAACGGATGCGCAAATCTTTCCTCGACATCGCCCGGCGCAACCCCGACCGCTGCAAGGTTGTGGATGCTGCCGGGACCGAGGATGCAGTGGCAGCGGCGATTTGGGACGCCGTGAAGACCCGTTTCGATCTATAAGGCGTCATGGCCCGGCGCAAAGGTTCAATCGAGGAAGAATTCGAATCCGACCGCATCGCGGGGTTTGCACACCCGCGCGAGGCGGAAAATCTGCTGGGACAGGATCAGGCGCTAGCCCTGGCCGCGCAGGCGCTACGGGGCGGCCGTCCGCCCCACGCCTGGCTGATCACGGGGCCGCCGGGTATCGGCAAGGCCACGCTGGCCTATCGTATGGCGCGGTATCTGCTGCGCCATGGTGCAACGATGGACGGTCCCGCGGACCTGTCCGTGCCGGCGGATGACAGCGTGGCGCGCCAGGTCGCTGCACGCGCGCATCCAGGCCTGCTGGTGCTGAAGCGCGGCGTCAATCCCAAGACCGGCAAGCCGCAAAGCGAATTGCCGGTGGATGAGGTCCGCCGGCTGTCGGGCTTCTTCGGCATGACATCGGGAGCAGGGGGATGGCGTGTCGCCATCGTGGATCCGGCGGATGACATGAACGAGAATGCCGCCAATGCCCTTCTGAAACAATTGGAGGAGCCGCCCGCCAACGCGATGCTGTTGCTGCTGTCGCATCGCCCCGGACGGCTGTTGCCCACAATCCGTTCGCGCTGCCGCCGCCTTGATCTGCGGCTTCTGCCTGATGCGCTGGTGGATCGCAGCTTGGCAAACTTCCTGCCCGACATTGAGGCGCAGGAGCGCGCGGCCCTGGCGCGGCTGGCTGGCGGCAGCATCGGTGCTGGTTTGACGCTGGCCGATGGCGATGGTGCGATGCTGGCGCAGCAGGCGGACCGCCTGATCGAAAGCGCCCGCGATCCAGACCTCGTGGCGCTGCACGCCCTGGGCGAGAAGATGGCGCGCATCCGGGACGGACTGTCGCTCTATGGGGATTTCCTGGTGCAGGCGCTGGTAACGCGCGTACGGATGCGGGCGCGCGGTGGGCTGGATGCGGAAGGGTGGGCGCGTGTCACAGCACGGCTGGAGGAGATATTCACCCGCTCCGATGGTCTCAATCTCGATCCGCGACAGACCATATTGAGCGCCGCCAGGCTGATGTCCGCCACGGCGCGGCGCTCGGGAACACCATAAATGCTCATCGACAGTCACTGCCATCTCGACTTTCCCGAACTCGCGGCCGATGCCGAGGGCGTGGTGGCGCGGGCCCATGCATCGGGCGTGGGTGCGATGGTTACCATCGGCACCGAGCTGGCGCGCTTTCCTGGCGTGCTTGCCGTGGCGGAACGGTTCGAGAATGTCTGGTGCAGCATCGGCACCCATCCGCATGAATCGGCGAAGGAACTGATCACCGGCCCGGCGCCCTTGCTGGCGCATACCGATCATCCAAAGGTCGTCGGGGTCGGGGAAACCGGACTGGACTATTATTACGAACACAGTCCGCGCCCGCCCCAGATCGCCAGCTTCCGCGCCCATATCGCGGCCGCCCGCCAGACCGGACTGCCCGTGATCGTCCATACCCGCGACGCCGATGACGACACCATCGCCGTGCTGGAAGACGAGATGGGGAAGGGCGTCTTCACCGGGGTGATCCATTGCTTCACCGGCACGCAAAGGCTGGCCGATGCCGCGCTGGCGCTGGGGCTTTCCATCTCCGTGTCCGGCATCGCCACCTTCAAGAACTCCGGCGCGTTGCGCGATGTGATCGCCAGTGTGCCCCTGGACCGGCTGCTGGTGGAAACCGACGCGCCCTTCCTGGCGCCCGTGCCGCATCGGGGCAAGACCAACGAACCCTCCTTCGTGGTGCATACCGCCGCGATGCTGGCGGGCCTCAAGGGTGTCACGCCGGAAGAACTCGCCAAGGCCACCACGGACAATTTCTTCCGCCTGTTTTCGAAAGCGAAGCGTCCGGCATGACCATAGAGATCCGCATCCTGGGTTGCGGCTCGTCTGGCGGTGTGCCGCGCCTGGGTGGCACGGATGGCGCAGGCTATTGGGGCGCGTGCGACCCCGAAAATCCCCGTAACCGCCGCAGCCGCTGTTCGATCCTGGTGCGACAGGAAGATACTGCAATTCTGGTGGACACGTCGCCCGACCTGCGCGAACAGCTTCTGGCGGCGCGCGTTACCGCGCTGGACGGTGTGCTCATCACGCATGATCATGCCGACCAGCTTCACGGTGTGGATGACCTGCGTGTGCTGTACCTGCTGAACAAGCGGCGCATAGGCCTCTGGTCGGATGCGCGAGGCCTCAAAGGTGTCCGCGACAAGTTCGGCTATGTCCTGCAGACGCCCCCGGGCAGCGAGTATCCGGCTATTTGCGACGCCCACGAGATTGGGGAGCCTTTCGAGAATTTCGAGATCGGCGCCCTCCCGGTGCGGGCCTTCGGGGTGGGGCATGGGCGCATCCGGGCGCTGGGTTTCCGCTTCGGCCCCATCGCCTACACACCGGACGCCGACGCGCTGGACGAGGCGGCCTTCGCGGCCCTGGAGGGGGTTGAGGTCTGGATCGTGGACGCCCTGCGCCATGCGCCGCATCCCAGCCATGCCCATGTCGGACGCACGCTGGAGTGGATCGCCCGGGTTCGCCCCAAGCGCGCCATCCTCACCAACATGCATGTGGATCTGGACTATGACGCGCTGGCCGCTTCGCTGCCGCCAGGCGTCGAGCCGGCCTATGACGGCATGGTCATTCGCGCATAAAGAAAAGGGGCGGATGCCTGCGCACCCGCCCCATGTCTTCGATGGACGGGCGTTTACTGACGCGCGTCGGCATCCTGGTGATAGTTGTGAAGGCCTTCGGGACGCGGGTTGATGGCGATGCGGGTGCTCATGCCCGTGCCGCCGCCGCTGGCGCGGTGATACAGGCCCTTGGGCGCATAGACGACATCGCCGACGTGCGCGCTGAATACCGGACGGCCTTCCATCTTATAGTCCACCGTGCCCTGGGCGATGTACCAGAACTCATTATAGTCGGTGTGCCAGTGACCCAGATTGGTGTCGGGCGGCGTGGGCGCGCCCATCTGGTTGATGACGTTCATGAAGTTGCCGTTCTCCGACACGAAGGCGCCGGCGCGGCCGCCGCCCTGCACGATTTCCTTCTGGAAATCGAGATAGGGACGGGTGTTGGCAGTCTGGTTCGGATTGGGGTTGGTGTAGGTGGCGCCACCGCCGGACCAGCTCAGGCGCGTCATCGTATAGCCCTTGGGATCAGCCGGCTTGTCATTGGCGGTCTGGGTGGAGGGGTAGAAGGGCAGGCGGTCAGTGCCGTTGACCTCGAAGCGCACAGCCGGTTCGTTGCCCACGACTTCCATCGTGTAGGTGTTGCGGTAGGGGATGGTCACCAGGAAGCCCGGACCGGCCACGAAGGGCTCCTGCCCCTCTATCGAGACACGGAGCTGGCCGGAATAGACCACCATCATCACGCGGTCGTCGGCATAGAATTGCGGGCCCAGCTTGTCGCCCGGGGCCATCGATATCCAGTTGCCGCTATAGTCTTCGTCACGGACGATTTCCTGCGTCCAGCGGGACTGGCCCTTGTGGGCCGCCAGCACGTCGGCGACGCGCGTGACCGGCTTGTTCACGCCGGTGTAGCCCACGGGCTTGTTGGGCTTGGGCGCCCAGGCGAACTTGACGACGCGCTGCGGGGCGGGACCACGGCCGCCGCGGCCACCGGGAGCGGCGCCAGCAGGGGCGCCAGCGGCGGGCGCGCCGCCAGGCGCAGGCCCGGGACCGGGCTGGGCATAGGAGCCCACAACCATGGCAAATCCAAACATCACAGTGGCGCCCGCGAGCGCCGCCATCTTCAACTTGTGCATTTCCTACCCCGTGTTTTGGTGGTTGCGTATATTCAATAGGAAAAGCCCGGACCGGGCTAGGGGATATCTGTGTAAACTTATGTTAGAAAGTGCCGGACGCCGCTGCTTGCGGCGCACACATGACGGGAGCGGACCATGAAGCGGCATCTGCTTTTCTTCTTCACGCTGGCCAGCATTCCTCTGACAATTTCGGCAGCCTTCGCCAACGCCATGGTG
Organism: Pseudomonadota bacterium; assembly: GCA_023427355.1. Classification (GTDB taxonomy): domain Bacteria; phylum Pseudomonadota; class Alphaproteobacteria; order Micropepsales; family Micropepsaceae; genus Rhizomicrobium. Next base: position 3,729 of record JAEZBK010000070.1, on the reverse strand, counting down.
GTGGTCGGCGAGGGGCCCGAACGCGCCTGTTACCAGGCCGCCAGGACGGGACTGGATTCCATCGCGGGCGTTGGCCATTGCAACCTCGCACTCCTCAATCCGCTGATCGTGGCCGATCGCGTCGCCACGCTGGTGAACCGGGGCGTGATCCTGCACAAGCTGCAGCGGATCCAGTCGGCGATGGACGATTTCAACGCAGCACTGCGTATCCTGCCGGACCAGGCCGACGCGCACATCAATCGCGGCGTGGCATACCTGACGCTGTCGCGCTTCGACGAAGCGATGGCCGACATCCAGCGCGGCATTGCCCTGGGACCGTCCGAGCCTGCGCTGGCCTATTACAACCGCGCCATCGCGCATGAGCGGATGGGCCAGATCGCGGAAGCCTATTACGACTACCAGCGTGCGCTGAAGGAAGCGCCGGGCTTCACCCCCGCGGCCAACGCGCTCAGCCGCTTCGTGGTCAAGCCCAGGGCCTGAGCCATGCCCGGCCAAGCCGGCGTCGCGGTGCCCGGCGGGCGGCAAACGTCCATGGTGCTGGACCGGATCGGGCGCCTGGCGGTCCAGCAGCACCGGCTCTGAAGCCAGGGCCAGGGCAATGAGCATGTCACATTCGGCCAGGAAGGCGCGGAGCCTGGCGCGGCGGTCTCTCCGAGCGGCGATGCAAGGCGCGCTGTAGCGGCCATGGACAAGACGATTGCGGTTGCCGGGCTGTCCGCCGCGCCTGCGTTTGGCGACGGGTTCATTCGAACCGCAGATTTTTGCAAGGGGTGTCCCCCCGGTGCGGCCGGGGGGCGAGGGGATTGCAATGTCCGGCATGGCAGCGTGGCGTGGGGTTTCCATGCGCCCAGTGTGCCAGCGTGAAGGCGCCTGCGATACGTGGATATCCCGATTGCGGGTTTTGCCGCCAACGCGTGGAATCGCTTTACAGAATGGGCATCGGAAGAGGGGGGGATAGCAGGATGACGTCCCGGACCGCAGGCTTTGCCGCCCGCCATGCGTGGGACCGCCTGTTCTTCCTGGGCTTTGCCGCCATCGCCTGGCTGTCCATCGTCATGGGCTTCGGCCCCGGCGTGAAAGGGATGCTGACCGGTGTGTCGCCCTATCCGCATGTCATCATCCATGTGCATTCGGTGGTGTTCGGCGGCTGGCTGGCGCTGTTCACGGCGCAGGCCTGGCTGATCGGTTCGGGACAGATGCCCCTGCATCGCCGGCTGGGCCTCCTGGCCGTGCCGATGATCCCGTTGATGGTGCTGCTGGGCGTGGCGGCGACGCTGATCTCGCGGCATGTCTATTTTGCGGCGGGCCGCACCGACACGCTGGCCTTCATGATCGTGCCGCTGACCGACATGATCCTGTTTCCCACGCTGGCCGTGGCGGCGCTGGTGGCGCGGCACCATGCGCCCTGGCACAAGCGGCTGATGCTGGCGGCGACCACGACCTTGCTGCCGGCGAGTTTCGGGCGCTGGATCGGGCCGTGGATCCTGGCGAATTTTGGTGACGGTTTTTTCGGATTCATGGCGCAGTCTTATGCCGGTCCGGATGCGCTGATCGCGGCGGGCATGATCCATGACCGCGTGACGCGGGGGCGGGTGCATACGGCGTGGTGGGTCGCGCTGGCGTTGATCGTGCCGGTGCAGATGGCGACCTCGGCGATCTATCACTGGGATGGCTGGCTGGCGCTGGCGACCCGGATGATCGGGTTTTGAAGCCGCTCAGGGCTTCTTGTCGTCGGGCCCGGGCGGCGGCGCGGACTCGCCAGCCGCCGGCGTCGTGTAGCGCTTGTTGTATTCGGCGATCAGGTCGCGCCGGTGCCTGCCGCGAGACGGCGCAACATCGCGCTTGGGTGGCTTTTCGTAGACCGCCATCAGCGGCCCTGATGGCGGATGATCCGGGCCTTGGGCTGCTTGGCGCCTTTGGGCCCGCCGCCGGACTTGTCGGCGGCCTTGCCGGGGCCACCGGGCGCCGACCCGGATTGGGCGGCCAGTTTGCGCGCCAGGGCTTCCTGGGCGCGGCGTTTCATGTCGTTGGCGGATTCGTCTGTCATGGACGGAGCCTAGCATGATCCGAAGGCTTTGAGACCGTTCGCGTGCGGCGGTGGCCCGCGCCCTTGGCCATTATTTCCCATAATATTACTTATACGATAAATTGGCCTGAGGCGAAATGGCTGGCGCGGCAGCCACCCCCGCGCCCTACCTTCGGTGCATGACGACTCTCAAAGCCTCCCGCGACATCGCCACCCTGGTCGAGATCATGCGCGTGCTGCGCGGCCCCGGCGGCTGTCCCTGGGACCGCGACCAGACGTTTGCCAGCATCGCGCCGTACACGATCGAGGAAGCGTATGAAGTCGCCTCGGCCATCGAGGAGAAGGATTTCCAGGCGCTGCCCGGCGAGCTGGGCGACCTGCTCTTCCAGGCCGTGTTCCACGCCCAGATGGCCTCCGAGGCCGGGCTGTTCGATTTCGGCGACGTGGTCGAGGCTGTCACCGCCAAGATGATCCGGCGGCATCCGCACGTCTTTGGCGATGAGAGCGCCAAGGCCAATGCCACCGACCAGAAGGCCTATTGGGAACGCCTGAAGGCCCAGGAACGCAAGGCCCGGGCCCAGACCGGGGTGCTGGACGATGTGCCGGCCGCCCTTCCCGCCCTGGTCCGGGCCGAAAAGCTTCAGAAGCGCGCCTCAAGCGTCGGATTCGATTGGAACAATGCCGCGCATGTGCTGGACAAGATCGCCGAGGAAGCCCGCGAGGTTGTGGAGGCGCGAAGCCAGGCCGAACGCGAGGAGGAACTGGGCGATCTGCTGTTCGTGATCGCCAATCTGGCGCGCCACCTGAAGGTGGATCCTGAGGCCGCGCTGCGCGCCGCCAACGAGAAGTTTACACGCCGCTTCCGCCATATCGAGGCGGCCCTGGCGGCCCAGGGATCAAGCCCCGAAGCGGCGACACTGGCGCAGATGGAGGCGCTCTGGCAGGACGCCAAGGCGGCCGAGAAAGCCTGACGCCCCAATCGCGGCTGCCATTCAGGGCTTAAGAGCTTACGTCAGGAAATTGGCGCAAGGTATTATTCCACCGTCATTTTCGATCCGAACCGGTTTTGCAGCCGGTCACGATCCTGGGGCGCAATACGCAGGGAGAGACTGATTTTTCCCGCGCGATCCTTCCGCTCCAGCACCTGGGCATGGCGGTAGACAAAGGCCAGGGCCGCGCCATCCTCGGCATCCAGTTTCAGGGTTGCCGCGATGTTGCCGCGCGTCACGGCGGCTTCCAGACCGGCCAGCAGGGCTGCAACGCCCTCGCCCGTCAGCGCCGAAACCGCGAAGGCCCTGCCCCGCACGGCCTGGGCCGCCAGCCCGTCGCGAACGCCCGGGTCCAGCAGGTCGGTCTTGTTCAGCACCTCGATGATGGGGCGGTCTTCGGGCACGCCCAGCTCGGAAAGGATTTCGAGCACATCGGCCTTCTGGGCCTCGGTCTCGTCGTGGGCCGCGTCGCGGACATGGGCGATGACATCGGCCTCCAGCACCTCTTCCAGGGTGGCGCGGAAGGCGGCGACCAGTTCGGTGGGAAGGTCGGCGATGAATCCCACCGTATCGGACAGGATGACCCGCGTGCCGCCCGGCAGCTTCAGGCCGCGCATGGTGGGGTCGAGCGTGGCGAAGAGCAGGTCCTGGGCCAGGACTTTCGAGTCGGTCACGCGGTTGAACAGCGTGGACTTGCCGGCGTTGGTGTAGCCG
>JAEZBK010000220.1 GCA_023427355.1 Pseudomonadota bacterium | reverse complement strand
GCTTTTTCGCCGTGTTGGGGATCAGCGTGCCGTGAAACACCCAGGCGCCGCGCGGCGACGCGGCCGCTTCCGGCGAAGCCTGGTTCACGAAGGTGCCGGAATAGCTCAACACCCGGCTGTAACGCTCGGGATGATACCAGGCCATCGTCCAGGCCGCCGCCGCGCCGGAACTGCAACCGGCCGCCGCGCGGCCCTCGCGATCCGTGACGAAGGTGATGTTGGCTTCGCGCGCCGCACGCGGCAGCACCTCGGTCTCGATGAAATCGGAATAGACGCCGTTCAGCGTGTCATATTCCAGACCGCGCTGGGAGTTCTGTGCATCGCTGCCGCCGGAATTGACGAAGATCACGGCTATGGCGGGGATACGCTTCTGCGCGATCAGGCTGTCCAGCACCGGCACCATGCGGCTGACATAGGAGCTGCCGTCCTGCACCACCATGAAGGGCAGGGGCGGGCGGGTGGCGCCGCGCCCTACGGGCTGCGCCAGGGGCGGGACATAAACCGTGACGCGGCGGGTATAGGCCTGTGGCCGCGAATTGCCTTCCAGCGGCGCGGCCATGCGATTGCCCCAGGGGTCGCGGCGCGCCATCGTCTCATTGTCGATGCGCGCAATGCCCGGATAGATCTTGCTGTCGGTCGACTCCATGGTGAAGCCGATGATGTTGCCGCGGGGAATCGCCAGTTCCGGCGCCGGGGTGTAATCGGGCCCGATCACTGCTTCGGACTGGTCGGGGGCGGGCGATTGCGCCGCCAGCGGCGCCACAGCGAGCAGGACAAAGGCCGAAATGGCCGCAATTTTTTTCATGGAACATTCCCCCTGATTTGCGCGAACCCTATTCGACGCCTGCGCCTTTTCGCAAACCTGACGAAAACGTCATCCTATCTCGCAACTGCGAAGTGGCTCTGCAAACGATGATCGATCATCGCATTGTTTTCCTTGGATAAACGGCTGATACTCGGTGCAAGGGCGCGAAGCCGTCTATAATCGTTTTAAAACGGCAGCATGCCGTCGGGCAGGAAGCATATCGTGGCATCGCGACGTCAGTGGGAGTTCGGGCTTGGCAAGGCGCTAATGGCGTCGGCGTCCCTCGTCGTCATCGCGGTGTCCGGTGCGGCGCTGCTCGGCCAGGCCACCGCGCAGACAGCGCCCGCCACGGCCGATCACCAGGGGCTGATGACCCAATATTGCCAGGGTTGTCACAACGACAAATCCAAGATCGGCAATTTCTCGGTACAGTCGCTGCGCACCGACAATCTTGCCGCCAACGATGCGGCCTTCGAGAAGATCCTGCGCAAGGTGAAGCTGGGCGAGATGCCGCCGCGCGGGTCGCGCATGCCGCCCAAGCAGTCCCTGGCGGCCTTCGCCGATTATCTTTCCGGTGGCCTGGACCGCATCGCCGCCGCCGATCCCGATCCCGGCCGCACGGTGCTGCGCCGTCTCAACCGCGCCGAATATGCCAATGCGGTGCGCGACCTGCTCGATATCCGCACCGACATCAGCCGCGACCTGCCCGCCGACGATTCCGGCCATGGCTTCGACAATATCGCCGAAGTCCTGACCATCTCGCCGACCCTGATGGACCGTTACATCCGCGTTGCCGGCAAGGTCAGCCGTTCGGCCACGGGCCTGACCTCGCGGACGCCCGCCACGGTCGAGTTCAAGCCGGTGCAGGACGCGTTCGTGAATCAGCGGGCCCATGATTCCCTGCCGCTGGATTCGCGCGGCGGCGGCGCCTTCGCGTTCCAAGCGCCGTATGACGCCGACTACAAGATCACCGTGGACATCAACCAGGCCGGTGGCGTCGAAACCCGCCGCCTGGCGGAGAACCGCATCGAGATCACCGTGCCCCTCAAGGCGGGCGAGCACATGATCGGCGCTTCCTTCCCGCGCCAGGCGGCGCTGGAACAGTCCCTCGTGCCGCTGACGCCCCAGACCTTGCGTGGGCCCCGCCCGGCCGAAAAGCCCGCCGATATCGCCCTGGACATCCATGTGGATGGCGTGCGGGTGAAGCGCCAGATGGTGGCGGCGCATGCCTCCGGCGTGATCGATACCGGAGAGCTTGCGCCCCAGGTGATCTATGCCCGCGACCTGGCCCAGATCGCGGTGATGGGGCCGCTCAACGCGAAGGGCGCGGGCAACACGCCCAGTCGCCGCAAGATTTTCACCTGCACTCCCTCCGCCAGGACGGCGGAAGAGGCTTGCGCCCGCTCCATCCTGGCGCGGCTGGCGCGTCAGGCCTATCGCCGTCCCGTGACCGACGCCGACATGGCGCCCCTGATGAAGATGTATGCGGTGGGCCACAAGGATGGCGGTTTCGAGCATGGCATCGAGGCGGCGATCCAGATGGTTCTGGTTTCGCCCAATTTCCTGTTCGTGCGCGAAGCCGATCCCGCCGGCGCCAAGCCGGGTTCGGTCCACCGCATCAGCGACCTGGAACTGGCCACGCGCCTGTCGCTGTTCCTGTGGAGCAGCATCCCGGACGCCCAGCTTCTGTCGGTGGCCGAGAAGGGCCAGCTTTCCAACCCCGCGATCCTCAAGCGCGAAGTCACGCGCATGATCGCCGACCCGAAGTCCTCGGCGCTGACCGAGAATTTCGCCGGCCAGTGGCTCTATCTGCGCCGCCTGGAGTTCCAGACCCCGGACCGCGTCAATTTCCCGGCCTTCGACAATCGCCTGCGCGCGGCGATGATGACCGAGACCAACATGTTCTTCGAGTCGGTGGTGCGCGAGAACCGCCCCGCCACCGACTTCCTCAACGCCGACTATACGTTCCTCAACCAGCGCCTGGCCGAGCATTATGGCGTGCCGGGCGTGTACGGTTCGTCCTTCCGCCGCGTGAAGCTGGATCCGGCGACCAATCGCGGCGGTCTTCTGGGGCAGGGCAGCATCCTGACCGTCACCTCCTACAATGACCGCACGTCCATCGTGCTGCGCGGCAAGTGGATTCTGGACAATCTGCTGGCTGCGCCGCCGCCCCCGCCGCCCGCCGACGTGCCGGCGCTGGAAGCGGTGGCGAACGCCAAGAACCTCACGGTGCGCCAGCAGATGGAAGTGCACCGCGCCAACCCGGTCTGCAATTCCTGCCATTCCAAGATGGACCCGCTGGGTTTCGCGCTGGAGAATTTCGACGCGGTGGGCGCCTGGCGCACCACCCAGGCCGGCAAGCTGATTGATGTCGCCACCGAGATGCCCGACGGCAGCAAGTTCGTGGGGCCTTCCGGCCTCAAGGACGTGATGATGGGCCACAAGGATGAGTTCATCGAGGCCTTTACAGAGCGCCTGATGGTCTATGCCCTGGGCCGCGGCGTTGAAGCGCCCGACATGCCCGCCATCCGCGCGGTGCGCGCCGGGGCGGCGAAGGACGATTACCGCCTCCATTCCATAGTCATGAATATTGTCCAAAGCGTACCTTTCACGATGAGAAGGACACCGCAAAATGATGATCACAAGTAAGCCCATCGGCCGCCGCACCCTTCTGCGCGGTCTTGGCGCCACGCTGGCGCTGCCGGTGCTCGATGCGATGAGCGCCACCACGCGGGCGGCGGAAACCGCCGCTGCCGCGCGCAAGCGCCTGCAGGTGCTCTACACGCCCAACGGCATGATCATGCAGAACTGGTCGCCTGCCGAGATGGGCGAGAATTACACCATCTCGCCGATCCTCAAGCCGATGGAGCCCTTCCGCGACAAGTTCGTGGTCATCAAGAATCTCGACCATGTGATGGCCGAGGCGATGGGCGACGGCGCCGGCGACCATGCCCGCTGCTGCGCCACCTTCCTGACCGGCGTGCATATCTACAAGAGCGACTCGGTGTTGCTGAACGGTCCGTCGATGGACCAGATCGTGGCCCGCAAGTTCGGCGAACAGACGCAGCTCGCCTCCATGGAACTGGGCCTGGACCAGCCCAGCATGGTCGGCTCCTGCGACAGCGGCTACAGCTGCGCCTACAACAACACCATGTCCTGGACCGGGCCCAAGACGCCCCTGCCCATCACCGTCAATCCGCGCGAGGTGTTCGAGCGCATGTTCGGCGATGGCGACCTGGGCGATGCCGCTGCGCGCCAGCGCCAGCTGATCCGCCAGGCCAGCCTGCTGGATTTCGTCGCCGAGGATGCGCGCCGGTTCGCCGGTTCGCTGGGTGCGCGCGACAAGCAGAAGCTGGACGAATATCTGACCGCCGTGCGCGACGTGGAACGGCGCATCCAGAAGGCCGAGTCCGAGGGCATCGAGATGAAGCTGCCGGAAATGGCGCGGCCGTCCGGCATTCCGGAATCCTATTCCGCTTACGCGCGCATGATGATTGATCTGCAGGTTCTGGCCATGCAGGCCGACCTGACCCGCGTGGGCACCTTCATGTTCGGCCGCGAATCCGGCGGCCGGTCCTATCCGGAAACCGGCGTCTCCGACGGGCACCACCCGCTCAGCCACCATGTCAACAATCCGGAGAAGATGGCCAACCTGACCAAGATCAACACCTACCACATGGAACAGGTGGCCTATTACTACAAGAAAATGAGCGAGGCGAAGGATGGCGAGCAGTCCCTGCTCGACAGCACCTTCGTCATCGCGGGCGCGTCCCTGGCCGATCCCAATCGCCATGAGCATCGCGATCTGCCGCTGATCGTCTCGGGCCCCGGCATCAAGGGCAATCGCCACATGGACGCCAAGAACGTGCCCATGACCAACCTGATGCTCAGCATGATGGACATGATGGGCGTCCAGGAAGAAAAGCTGGGCGACAGCACCGGCCGCCTGGCCGGTCTGGCCTAAGGGGCGCAGGGCGGATGAAAAAGGCGCTGGGTATCGCCCTGCTGTTGCTGGGCAGCGTGTCGGCTTATGCAGGCGTGGTGGAAGATCGCCTGGCCCAGGCTGTGCGCGACAGCAATGTGCCGGCAATCCGCGCCGCCATCGCTGCCAAGGCCAATGTCAACGCGGTTTTGCCCGACCGCTCCACGGTGCTGGCCTGGGCCGTGGATCGCCAGAATGAAGACGCGGTGCGCCTGCTGCTGGCGGCGGGCGCAAAGCCCGGCGCCCAGGCGGCGGGCGGACCGCAGCCCCTGGCGCTGGCCTGCGAGCTGGGCAACGCCAATATCGTCATGGCGCTGTTGCGCGCGGGCGCGGATGCGAAGCTGGCGCGGGGCGACGGCACCTCCGTCCTGTCGCTGTGCGCCGCCTCGTCCACCCCCGCCGCCTTGACGGCGTTGCTCGAACGCGGCGCGGCTCTCAACGGCGCCAATACGCAGGGACAGACGCCCCTGATGTGGGCGGCGATGCAGGGCAACAGCGCCACGGTCGCCGCACTGATCCGGCGCGGCGCCCAGGTGAACGCGGTGGACAAGCGCGGCTTCACGCCGATCTTCTTCGCCCTGCGCAGCAAGAAACCCGAAGCCGCAGAATTGCTGCTGGCGGCGAAGGCCAATGTGAATGCGGCGCTGGCCGATGGCACCACGGTGCTGCAGGCCGCCGTCATCACCGGCAACATCACCTTCGCGCAACATGCGGTCGAGCGTGGCGCCGATGTGCGCCGCACGGACAAGGATGGCCGGTCGGCCATTCATCTGGCCGCGTCCACCGGCAATGCCGACTTCGTCAAGGCTGTGCTCGCCAAGGGTGGCGATGCCAATGCCCTGACGGCGATTGCCTATGCGCCCGTGGCGGGACGCGGCGGTGGCGGCGGGCCCGTCCCCATGCCCGTGCCCGCGACGCCGCTGCAATTCGCGGCGCGCGCCGGGTCGGTGCCGGCCATGAAGGCGCTCAGCGAAGCCGGCGCCAGGCCCGACATCAAGGGGCCCGATGGCATGACCGTGGCCGTGGCGGCGGCGGGCAGCGGCAAGCTGGATGCGATGCAATATGCCTATGAACTCGATCCGCACCTGGACGTGATCGTGCGCGGCGGCCGCAGCCTGATGCATATTGCCGTGGCGGCGCGTGGTACGCCCGACCCCATCGCCGTGCTGCAATTCCTGGTGGAAAAGGGCGCGCCCTTGGCCATCGCCGACGACCGCAAGGATACGCCCGGCGATGCGCTGAACCGGGGCGGCGACCAGGCGATCCGCGAATATTACATCAACATGCTGCGCTCCAAGGGCATTGTCAGCGAGAACCACTAGGGTTCCGGCAGGGCGCAGAGGCGTGCGGGGCTTGGGTGTCGTGGTGCTGTTCCGCCACCGTTGCGGCGTGTTCATTCATCAAGCTGGCCTAGCGGTTCGCCAGGAGAAATTGTTGCAGCATTGCGAGGGTTTGGCCGCCGGGCCGGGCATTGCCGCGCCTGGGGGCGGGTGTATGATCCCGCGCATAATCACATGCTCAGGGGGAGCCCATGCCGTTTCCGACCCATCGCGCCACCCGGCGCGCTTTGACGATTGCTTCCATGCTTGGCACGGCTGCGGCCGGCGCTGCCCTTCTGTTCGGCAGCGCCTCGGCACAGCAGGCCGGTGGCGCGCTGGTCAATCCGCCGGGCGTCGCCATCGCCAACGAGCCGCTCGATCTGAACCCGGAAAAGTGGGAAGCCTGTCAGCGCGTCACCAGCCCGCAGGCGGGCGTGTGGTGCCCGACACCCACGATCCAGACCGGCACGCCCGCGATCCAGGCGCAGTTGCGCGCCCAGCGCGATGCCTATGCCGCAGCCAACCCGGCCCCGGCCGGTGGCCGTGGCGGCGCGGCGCCCGCACCCCAGGCCCCGGTTGCCTGCGGTCCCAATCCCTATGCGCCGCCCGCGCCCGCGGCGGCGGCCGGCCGTGGTGGCCAGGCCAATCGTCCGCAGAACGGCACGGGTCCGATCCGCGTTCTGTTCGTCACGCGCGGCCATGCCTATGAGCGCGAGCAGTTGGCGCAGATGCTGGACTGCCTGGGCGACGACATCACCTATAGCCATGTCGAATATCCGGCCGCCGAGTTCCTGATGAACCCGGAAGCGGGCCGCGAGTTCGACGTCTATCTGTTCTATGACCTGGGCGGTTGGGGCGTGCAGCAGGCCAATAACGGCCGCGCCGGGCGCTTCTATCCGGATCCGTCGCCGCGCATGAAGCGGGGCTTCGAGGCCCTGGTGAAGTCGGGCAAGGGCATGGTCTTCCTGCACCATGCCGCGGCGGCCTGGACCCATGTCTGGCCGGAATATTCCGAAGTGGTGGGCGGCGCCTGCGACTGGTATTCCCGCGTCACCGTGCGGGGCATCCTGGATCCGCACCATGGCTTCTACGCCAACACGCCCCAGCGCCTCACCATCACCGATCCCAGCCATCCGATTTCGCGCAACCTGGGCACGGGTTTCGATGTGACCGACGAAGCCTATGCCTGCGCCTGGTTCCCGGATTCGGTGAAGCCGATCCTGACCACGTCGTTCACCCCGCCCGATCCGCTGGTGAACCTCAATCCCAAGCGTCCCTACTCGAACCTGGCGGCCTGGGTGAAGGCTTCGGAAATCAGCCCGGTCTTCTACACCCAGGTCGGCCACAACAATTCGCCCTGGCGCGTGGCGGAGTATCAGCTCCTGATCCGCAATGCGATCAAGTGGGCGGCGTCGCCGGAAGCCCATGCCTGGGCCAAGGCCAACCGCACCACGATCTTCAAGT
>JAEZBK010000044.1 GCA_023427355.1 Pseudomonadota bacterium | reverse complement strand
GGACGTGATCCGCGCCGGGGCCCATTCGGTGCCGGAGATGCTGCGGCTGGCCCCCAACCTGGAAGTGATGCAGACCGCCCCCGCCGACTACCAGATCACGGCGCGCGGCCTTTCGGGCAACACCCAGGCGCAGAACTTTCCCAACAAGCTGCTGCTGCTGATCGACGGGCGCAGCGCCTATTCGCCGCTCTATTCCGGCATCTTCTGGGATTCGCAGGATGTGCTGCCGCAGAATGTGGAGCGCATCGAGGTCATCAGCGGACCCGGCGGCACGCTGTGGGGCGCCAATGCCGTAAACGGCGTCATCAACATCACCACCAAGGGCGCGGCGCAGACGCAGGGCCTTTCGATGGTGCTGGGCGGCGGGGACAATTATTCCCAGGCCAGCATCCAGTATGGCGGCATGGCCAATGCCAATGTCGCCTATCGCTTCTATTTCCGCACCTTCTACCAGCGCGATTTCAACACGCTTGCCGGCGCCCCGGCGGGCGATGGCTGGACCAAGCCGCAGGGCGGCTTCCGGGTGGACTGGGATGGCGGCGCGGACCGGTTGACCGTTTCGGGCGACCTTTACAATGGCGTGGTGGGCGCAGGGGCTGCGGCCGACCAGAAGATGGCCGGCGGCAACGTAACCGCGCGCTGGACGCGCGACCTGGCCGATGGCGGCGGGTTGCAGGTGCTGGCCTATTACGACCAGGTGCAGGGTTCGTCGGTGGATGGCGGCGGCCTGCATGTGGACACATACAACGTCGAGGCGCAGCACAATTTCGCGGCCGGAAGCTGGAACAGGATCGTGTGGGGCCTGGGCAACCGGGTGCATCGCTATCACCTGGTGGATCTCGTCGCGCCGACCGGATCGCTGCTGTGGCGGCCGAACGGACGCACCCAGAACCTGTTCAACGTCTTCGTGCAGGACACGATGGCGCTGGGCGATGGCGTGGACCTGACGCTGGGCGTGAAACTGGAGAACGATCCCTATGTAAGCTGGACGCCGATGCCCAGCGCGCGCCTGTCCTGGGCGATCAATGACAGCCACATGCTGTGGGGCGCGATCTCGCGGGCGGCGCGCACGCCCACGCCCTTCGACGTGGATGTGGTGCAGCAGGTGGGCGGGGTGAATTTCCTCACCGGCAATCCCGCCTTCCGCCCAGAACAGATCACCGCCTATGAACTGGGTTATCGCGGGCAGGTGTTCGCGGATCTCAACCTGTCGGTGTCGCTGTTCCACAATGCCTATGAAGACCTGCGCAACATCGAGATCACGCCGGTGACGTTCCTGCCGCTGATGTGGGGCAATGGCCTGGAAGGCACCGTGCGCGGCGTGGAGATGTGGGGCACCTGGGAAATGTACAGCTGGTGGCGCCTGAGCGCGGGCGCCAACTGGCAGGAGGTGGACCTGAACTTCCGCCCCGGCGCGGCGACGCTGCTGGGCACCGCGCAGGCCGGCAACAGCCCCAAATACCGCGCCTCGCTGCGGTCGGCGATGAACCTGACCGATGCGCTGACGCTGGATGCGAACCTGCGCTATTCGGCTGCCCTGCCCGATCCGGCGGTGCCGGAATACACGGAGCTGGGCGCGCGCGTGGGCTGGAAGGTGACGGAGGCATGGAGCCTGTCGCTGACGGGCTACAACCTTCTGCATGGCACGCACCGGGAATTCTCGCCCGGCGATGCGATCCCGCGCAGCGTCTATCTGGAGACGCGGCTCAACCTGTGAGCCCTAGGACTTGCCCACCACATCGAGGAAGACGCTGTCCACGGTGAGGCCGGGCGCGGCGCGGCAGCGCGAGACCACGGCCTGGATCACGTCGTCGCGGCTGATGGGTTGGGCGGGGTTGAAATATTCCTGCGGCAGGGCGCGCATCTGCTCGACAAAATCCTTCTCGCCATCGGTGGCCGCGCGGCTGGACAGGACTTCGGCCGTCAGGTCGGTGATGGAGAAGGACAGGCCGATGCCGTCCATCACGCCACCGACATAGAGGGCCATCGCCTCGTCCGGCAGGGTGGCGATGCGGGCGCAGGAGATGTGCGCTTCCTGCGCGCGAAGCGGGGTTGCCGCCACGAGCAGCAGCGGCAGGACGAGCAGGATGGATGTGCGCATGGGGCCCCCGGTGAGCGGGCAGCTTCGCCCGGGGCCGGTCCGGGCGAAAGAACCCGCTGCGTTATTGATTAATGGCCCGGCCGCATCCCTTGACTGGCGCAGGATGCGGCCGGGCCGGATGCCTTACTTCGTGACCATCTCAAGGTCTATGGCGTCGGCCATCGCCTGGTAGCCCGCATCGTTGGGATGCAGGTTGTCGCCATCGTTGAACTGGCGTGCAAAGGCCAGCGGATTGGCCGGATCGGCATTGGACGTGGCGAAATCGATCACGCCGTCGAACGCCTTGGACGTCCTGATCCAGGTGTTGACGGCCTGGCGCACCTGTTCGCCTTCGGGCGAGGCATAGCCCGCGCCCTGATAGGGCAGCAGCAACCCGCCATAGACCTTGATGCCGCGCGCCTGGGCGCGGGCGATGAGCTGCTTGTAACCGGCAATCAGCGCCTCGGCCGTCACCGGCTCGCGCGCGCCCGAAGGCGTGAAGCCGCGGCCGATATCGTTGATGGCTTCGAGCAGGATCACCGCCTTGACGCCGGGCACCGACAGCACATCGCGGTCGAAGCGCGCCAGCGCCGACAGGCCGGTGCCATAGCGCAGCACGCGGTTTCCGCCGATGCCGGCATTGACCACCGCCCAGGGCTTCTTCGCCGCCACCAGCCGTTCGGCCAGCCTGTCGGGATAGGAGCGGAAGGCGTTGTTGGTGGAGAGCGCCCCTTCGGTGATGGAATCGCCGAAGGCGACGATGGCGCTGTGCGGGCGGTCGGTGTTCACCTCGACCACGCTGACCAGCGCGGTGACGCGGGCGATGCGCGCCTCGGGCAGCACGGGCTGCGCGGTGTGGTCGCCCGGCGTCTGGCTGACATACTGGAACAGGCTGTGGCCGCCGCGCGGCACCGGGCCGGGCAGATGCACCGACACCAGCAGGCGGTCGAGCGGGCGCACCACCAGGTCCACCGGATCGCTGTAGAGCGGCGACGAAGCCGGGACCATCACGCCGGACTTGCCGTCAAAGGTGACGGGACGGTCGCTGCCCGCCACCACCGTGCCATCGGGACCGGCGATGCCGACCCGCACCTGGCCCAGCGCCATGGCGTCGGCGCTGGCTTCATTCGAGAAGCGCAGGCGGATCTGCTTGCCGCCCGCCGAGACGCGCACCAGCTGGCGCACCGTGGCGTTGGTCAGGTCCACATTGCCCGGCAGGATGGCGAGGTTGCCGGGATTTTCCAGCATGGGCCCGCGCCCGCCGCCGGGCGGCCCGCCTTGGGGGCCTTGCGGCGCGGGCGGCACATCGCCCATCGGCACGGCAGCGCTGAAGCGCATCTGCGCCATCGGCACGGGCGCGGCTTGGGTCTGGCCGGGCGGCGGCGTGGTGGGAACATAGCCCCAGGCCCCGACCCAGTTCTGTGCGAAGGCCGGTGCGGTGAGTGCCGCCATGGCCAGCGCGATGGCCGCGCCGCGAATGAAACGCTTCATGGTATGTCCCCCTTTATAATGTCGTGCGGATTTCGTTGACCGGGCGGTCGAGATTCCACCAGCCTTCGACCAGCGGAATATGCGTGACCGGCACTTCGGTGACCTGGGTGCGCAGCCAGTCGGCGAACGCCGCCATGCCGCCTTGCAGCGACGGCACCTGGCCCAGCAGGATCAGGCCCTTCTTCATGCCGATGGCGATCTGGTCCTGGGCATACAGCACCGCTTCCCATTCGAAGGTATAGCCCACCACCAGCACATCGGCGTCGCTGCGCAGGGCGCGGATGGCGGGCATCTGCTGGGCGCGGCCCCAGATGGCGGCGATGTTCGCCACGCGCAGCGCCGGATCGCCGACCACACGCAGGGTGCGCGCGGACAGGCGGTCCTGCAGGAATTGCGACAATTGCAGCAGCGTCTGCGGCGCCAGGGTGAAACGCTGCGCTTCGGCGCCGTCGGGCGCGGTGTTCTGCCAGCCCAGCGTGCGGGCCATGCCGGTGGCGATGGGATTGGGCCGTGCATCGGCCAGCCGGTCGGCGATGCGATAGACCACCAGATTGTTGGCGCGGATGAAGTCGCGCTTCGCGCGGAAGGTTTCATTGCCTTCCAGGCCGCCAAGCCCGTCATTGTCGGCCCAGAAGGTGGCGTCGGCGGTGAAGATGAGATTGGCCCTGGCCGCGGCCGCCGCTTTCAGCCCATCCAGCGTGGCCATGGCCATGGTGGCGATGCCGGTGACGGGGGTGAGCGGATCGCCCGCGATGATGCGATCATTGCCGTTGGGGCGGGCGGGCGTGTTCAGCCGCTGCAGGACCAGGCTGACAAGCTGGCCGGCCATGACGGGGCCGGTGCGCTGGGGACCGCGCCCCGGTCCTGCGGGCGGCGGCGGCGTGGCGGCCCCCCGGCCTGCGGCGGGCGGCGTGGCGACATTCTGGGCGAGACGGATGTCGGCCATGGCTCAGAGCTTTGTGTTGATTTCCATCACCGGCCTGGAGGGATTCCAGTAAGGCTCGATGATGGGAATGTAGCGGGCGGGAATTTCCGTCACGAAGCCGCGCAGCCAGTCGGCCGCATAGTCCATGCCCCATTGTTCGGACAGGACATGGCCGATGACGATGAAGGCCTTCTTGCGCCCGGCGGCGACACTGTCCTGCACGAACATGGGCAGGTCCCAGTCCTGCGCCTCGCCGATCACCATCACATCGACGCTGTCGAGGATGGAGGCCCCGGTCAGGCCGCCGAAATTGCCGTAGGAGGCATACATGTTGCGCACCGGCATGGCCGGATCGCCGATGACGCGCAGCGTGCGCGCCTTCATGCGCGCCTGGATGTGGCGGGCCATGTCCAGCACCGTCATGGCGGGCAGGTTGTCGTAATAGCGGGGATTGTCCTTTCGCATGTATTGCGACCAGCCCAGCAGGCGCGCGGTGCCGACATGGATGCCGTCCACCGGGCGATGGGCGTGCCAGTGATCGTGCA
Source organism: Pseudomonadota bacterium (assembly GCA_023427355.1). Taxonomy (GTDB): domain Bacteria; phylum Pseudomonadota; class Alphaproteobacteria; order Micropepsales; family Micropepsaceae; genus Rhizomicrobium. The sequence continues at coordinate 593 of JAEZBK010000044.1, read as the reverse complement.
GGTGCAGGATCGCCATGTTGTTGCGGGTGATGTAGTCGCGCTTGACCCTGTAGAGCGGGTCATCCTGCAATTCGTCCACGCGGTCCTGGTGCGACCAGTAGGTCGGCTCGTGCGTGATGACGAAGTTGCAGCGGGCCGCCAGAGCCGCCTTGAGCGCATCGAAGCTGCACATCATCGTCGTGGCGACGCCGGTGACCACCGTGTCGGGACCGCCCGCGATGAAACGGTCGACGCCCTGCCCTTCGCGCCAGGGCGTGTTCAGGTTGGCCTTCATCCGTTCCAGCACCGCGCCTGCCGTGAGGGTGCGGCGCGGCTGGGCCTGCGCGCCCGTGACGACGGCGCCTGCCGCGCCCGCGGCCAGGAACGTCCGGCGCGATACCATGCGAATCCCCCGACCTTGTTTTTATTATGCGGACCTTAGGGTATGTGCTTTGGTTGCGCCACCGGCGCGCGCGCTTGCTGCTGTGCAGCAAGATGAAACAAAGAAAACATTTGCACGCCGGACGCCAAGGGTTGGGAGACAGACATGACAATTCGCAAGGCTGGATTTTCCGTGGCCGCGCTTCTGCTGTGCGCGGGGGCCGCGCTGGCGC
>JAEZBK010000008.1 GCA_023427355.1 Pseudomonadota bacterium | reverse complement strand
GATCACGGTGCCGGCCGCGATGGGTTGGCTCGTGCTTTGGTGCCACAGCGCGACGCCGGCCAGCGCCGCCACCAGCAGCAGATAGGGGATCAGCATCTGGCGGTTGCGGAACATGGCGTTTCCTCGCGCGGTCAGGCTTTCGGTGCGCCCTTGGCCCATGCTGTAATCCCGGTCACCAGCTAGGGGAAGGGGCCAAAATGGCGCGCACGGAAAAGCCGGGCGAAATGAGCGATAAAATGCCGCTGCGCCGCGCGGCCTTCTTCGCCATGGAAGGCGGGCGCGTGCGCCTGCGCACCCTCACCAACCTTCGGTGGCTGGCGGTGGCCGGCCAGGCCGCGGCGCTGTTCTTCGTCTATTTCGCGCTGGCCTATCCCATGCCCATCCTGTTTTGCGGCGGTGCGATCCTCGCCTCCATCGTGCTCAACATCGCGCTGGCGCTGGCCTATCCGGCGAACCATCGCCTCACCAACCGCGAGGCCACCTTCTATCTGGCGTTCGACGTGCTGCAGCTGGCGGTGCTGCTTTATCTCACCGGCGGCATCACCAATCCCTTCGCGCTGATGTTCCTGGCCCCGGTGGTGATCGCGGCCACCAGTCTCAATCTCCACAACACCATGATCCTGGCCTTTCTCGCCTTCCTGGCGGTCAGCGTGATCGGCATCTGGCACGAGCCCCTGCCCTGGCCGCCGGGCGAGGTGCTGGTGCTGCCCACCATCTACCAGGGCGGCATCTGGTCGGCGCTGGTGCTGGGGATCGGCTTCACGGCGATCTATGCCTGGCGCGTGGCGTCGGAATCGGCGCGCATGTCGGCAGGCCTTTCGGCGACGCGGCTGGCCCTGTCGCGCGAACGCAGGCTGGCGTCGATCGGCGCGCTGGCGACGGCGGCGGCGCATGAACTGGGCACGCCGCTGGGCACCATCGCGGTGGTGTCGCGCGAACTGGAACGGGCGCTGCCGGAAAACTCCACCGAGATCGAGGACGCACGCCTGCTGCGCGAACAGGCCGAGCGTTGCCGGTCCATCATCGCGCGCCTGGCCCATCCGGAGGAAGCGATGCTGGGCTCGCTGACCCGCCTGCCCCTGGGCGCCTTTCTCGACGATCTGGCGCGCGCCCATCGCACGCTGGACGTGGAGGTGCTGGTTCGGGTCGCGGCCCCGATTGCCGATGATCCGCCGCCCCAGGTCTGGCGCGTGCCCGAACTGGTGCATGGGCTGGGTAACATTTTGGAGAATGCCGCCGACTTCGCGCAGACCCGCGTGACGCTGGAAGCGGGCTGGGATGGTGCGCGCCTGACCGTGACGGTGGATGATGACGGTCCCGGCTTTGCGCCCGAAATCTTCGAGGCGCTGGGCGAACCCTATATCACCTCCCGCCCCGGCCATCGTGCGCCCGGCGAGACCGAACTGGTGCCCGAAGGCAGCATGGACGGCCATGAGGGCATGGGGCTGGGCTTCTTCATCGCCAAGGTGCTGCTGGAACAGACCGGGGGCACGGTTAATGCCACCAACCCGCCGGGCGGCGGCGCGCGCGTGGCGGTCACATGGGCGCGGGGCGTGATTGACGGCCCCGAGCCGCCGCAATCCCCCGACGAAGACTAATTATTGAGATATGGGGCCATGGGGGGTATACCCCCGGCTCATGACCGGCGAAGAAAAGACGCTCCTTCTGGTTGAAGACGACCGCCCTTTGCGTGAGCGCCTGGCGCGCGCGCTGGAAACCCGTGGCTTCACCGTCACCCAGGCGGAGTCGGTGGCCGAAGGAAAGGCCCGCGCCAAGGATGCGCCCCCCGCCTATGCGGTGGTGGATCTGAAGCTGGAAGATGGCAACGGCCTGGATGTGGTGGAAACCCTTCACACCACCCGCCCCGACAGCCGGGTGGTGGTGCTGACCGGCTTCGGCAACATCGCGACCGCCGTTGCCGCCGTGAAGTTCGGCGCGATCGACTATCTGCCCAAGCCGGCCGATGCCGACGATATCCTGGCGGCGCTGATGACGACACCGGGCGGCAAGCCCAAGCCGCCGGAAAACCCCATGTCGGCCGACCGGGTGCGCTGGGAACATATCCAGCGCGTCTATGAACTGTGCGGCCATAACGTCTCGGAGACGGCGCGCAGGCTCAACATGCACCGCCGCACGCTGCAGCGCATCCTGGCCAAGCGTAGCCCGCGTTAGTTCGCAAAACGACCATTCCCGATCCTGTAACGCCTTCGTCAGGCGGGGGCCGGCGCCATCTGGCGCTTGGCTTGGCGCGGGCGTGACAGCTTCAGGGCTGCCAGGGCGACGAGGAAGATCGTCGCGCCACCGATCATGTCCACCACATAGTGCCCGCCCGCATAGGGAATGGTGAACAGCATCAGCCCGTTCAGCACCAGGAAGGGCCAGAACAGCAGCGGCCAGTGGCGCAAGGCATAAGGACAGGCCAAGGCCAGCACCGTGTGATAGGACGGAAAGGTGATGATCCCCGCGAAACCGGAAGGATCGAAGACCAGGTCGCGTCCGGCGACCAGCCGTTCCAGGTCGGGCAGGAACACCGCTTCGGCTTCGAAGCCGAACTGCTTGAAGGGCCCCAGTGCGGGCAGCGCCATGGCGGTGAGGCAGCACAGGATGCAGGCCAGGGTGGTGAGGCGCCACAATTCGCGCATCTGTCCCACCGATCCCCATATGCCCAGGATGGCCGTGATGACCAGGCCCTGCAGCACCAGGCTGCGGTAGACCAGCCGCATCGCATCCATCAGGGGCGGGTGGCTCTCGATCCATTGCCGCGTGGCCAGCCAGTCCAGCCCCATGGCGCGGTCCAGCGCGAGGAACGTCTCGTCGGCCAGCGGTCCCGCGCTGGCAAGGCAAAGATAGGAAAAGACGATCAGCGCAAAACTGCCTGCCAGCGACAGCAGGAAATATTCGACGAACAGTGCGGCGCGCTCCAGTCCCAAACCGCGCACTACCATGAAGGTCAGCCCAACGATCAGGAGAGGCTGCAGCGCTTCCCAGCCCCAGGTGATGCGAAAGCCGATCATCCCGGCCCACACGGCATCCACTGCCGCCAGCGCCGCCAGAACGCACCATTCAGGCGCCAGCGCCAGCCGCACCGCGCGCGCAAGGGAAAAGGAACCGCCGGTCATGGCGTCCATTCTGGCGCGGCGCGGTCAATGTTCTGTTAACCGGGCTTCGTCTTCCCGGTGCCGCTATGCGACGGTGTTGAGCGCTGCATCCGGGGCGGAGCTGGTGCTGCGCAGGAGCGGCTGATCCAGCCATTGCAGCACGGCATCCGCCACCTCCTCCCAACCCCGCTCGTTGCAAATATAGTGACTGCGGCCCGCAAACTCCCGGAAGCTGGCCGGATCGTCATAGGCTTTCGCATTCTTCTGGCACAGATGCGCCGGGATGATCTCGTCCTTCTCGCCGCCTATCAGCAGAAGCGGTCCGTGCGGCGTCGCGAAATCCACATGGCCATCAGACGTCATGCAGTCGCGAAAGACGTTGCGGCTGTCATGCGTCGCGGTGCGGGCGAATTCCGCCGCAGCCTGTTCCTTGTCCAGCGTGTTGGCGAAGGCGCCATGGAAGGTTTGTGCATCTATGAACACCGGTTCGTCGCCCTTGAGGGGATTGGCGATAATGGCGGCGTTCTTGAAGAAACTCAGGTCCAGATCGATCATGCGGTTGGGCGCGACGGAATTGATCGCCACGGCGGCACTGACGCGGCCACGGTTCATCAGGATCTGCGCAATCAGGCCGCCCACCGAATGACCGATGATGACGGGATGTTCGTCCCCCACGGCGGTCTCGATGGCGCTGATGACCTCCTTCAGCCGCAGCTTGCCCAGCATGGGGGAAGGGCTGGCGCGAAGGTCGGCTGGCTCTCCGGCATGCAGCGGCCAGGCGGGTGCGATGCACTCATGGCCGCTGGCTGCGAAACGCGCGATCCAGCCCTCCCAGCTTTTCGGATTCTGGAACATGCCATGGACGAAGACGATCTTGGACATCAGGCGAACCTTGCTGGGGACCAAGACGCAACGGACGGTTCCGGGCTTTGTTCCGGTTCAGGCCTTCTTCTTTTTCGCCGTCTTTTTCGCCGCCTTCTTCGCGCCTGGCTTCGGCTTGCGCCGTGGCGGCTTCATCTGCGCCAGCTGCGCCGCGCGGCCTTCCAGCATTTGCCGGTACGACGTCCTGGTCAGCCCCGACAGCCGCGCCAGCAGGAAGGGGAAATTGCGATAGTGATTGGTGATGTAGAAAAGCTCGGTTTCCGCCTCCAGCATCATGTCGCGCATCTCCATGCTGGCGACCTGCAGCACCACCGCGTCTTCCACGTCATGCACACGGCTCAGGAAGCGGTCATGGATGAAGGCGCAAGGGCGGTTGAACCAGGGCCGCTCTTCGGCGCCCGGCAATTCCAGTGCGATTTTCCACGCCTCAGCACGAGTCAGCATCGGGCACCACCAGGTTGGGCGAATTGGTCTGCGCGATCGTATCCAGGATCGCCGACAGGCGTGTCGCCGCCACATTGGCGAAGCTGATGATCACGGCCTTGCGCCGCGATGCGTGCAGCGTTTGCGCCTGCGCGGGTTTGACGATCTCCCCGCCATAACGGTCCGCCACCATCAGCCCCGTCTGCTGCGGCACATGCTCCGGCGGGAAATCCGGCGGAATGGCGAAATAGAACAGGTCGCAATAATCCAGATATTCGGGCCATTTGGTGTCGCCGCGCAGGTCCGCCAGCGCCACCTTGATCTCGACGCCCAGTATTTCCCCGCCCGGTCCGATGGCGGCGACATCCAGCCGCCGCCCATTGGGCAGGCAGAACTCAAGAATGGGCGCGTACCCGTCCTGCAGCAAAAGCCGCGAGACGCCGCGCGCCACCTCGGCGGCGGTGGAAGAACTGATCATGGGACCAGACTAGATCAGAGCGAACCCTTGGACGAGGGCGAAGCGCCATCCAGCCGCTCATCCGGCGCAACCGCCTGCCGCAAAGCCCGCGCCGTGCCCTTGAAGCAGGTCTCGACGATGTGATGGCTGTTCTCGCCATACAGGTTCTCGATGTGCAGGCAGATGCCCGCATTCTGCGCCAGCGCCTGGAACCATTCCTTGAACAGCTCGGTGTCCATCTCGCCCAGCTTGGGCTTGGGGATATTCACCTTCCAGACCAGATAGGGCCGGTTGGACAGGTCGATCGCCACGCGGGTCAGCGCCTCATCCATGGGAATGGTCGCCACCCCGAAACGGGTGATGCCGGAAAAATCGCCCAGCGCCTTCTTCATCGCCTGGCCGATGACGATGGCCGTGTCCTCGGTGGTGTGGTGATAATCCACATGCAGGTCGCCCTGGGCGCGGACCTTCAGGTCGATCATCGAATGACGGGCAAAGCTTTCCAGCATGTGGTCCAGGAAGCCGATCCCGGTATCCACATCGGCCTCGCCGGTGCCATCCAGGTCGAGCGACACCGAAATCTCGGTTTCGCGGGTTTTGCGTTCGACAGTCGCGGTGCGCACGGAAAAGTCCTTGGAAGCCAGTGTGGTTTGCCGGTTGCTATAACCTAACTCGGGCGCGGGAGGGTTAACACCGGCTCCGGCGCAGGGCTGACCCGTCCGCCC
>JAEZBK010000290.1 GCA_023427355.1 Pseudomonadota bacterium | reverse complement strand
CCTGCCCTTCGGCCCCTTCGATCCCGCCCATCACCGCACGCTGGAAACGGGCCTGCATGAATGGGTCGGCGAGCAGACGCATTTCGACCTGGGTTATACCGAGCAGCTCTACACCTTCGGCGACAAGGGACGGCACCTGCCGTCATCAGGCCCGAAGAACGCGCCCGAGCGCGTGGTGTCGGTGGGCTATCTGGCGCTGACACGCCAGACGCAGGGTGATGCGCCCGATAGCGAGTGGCGGGGCTGGTACCATTATTTCCCGTGGGAAGACTGGCGTGGCGGCAAACCCGCCATGATCGAAGGCGTGATCCTTCCAGCCTTGCGCAAGTTCATCAAGGAAGCGCCCACCGCCCAGATTTCCGAAACCAGGCGCGAAAGGGTGCGCCTGTGTTTCGGCGACACCCTGCCCTGGGACGAGGAAAAGGTGCTGGAACGTTATGAGCTGCTCTATGAGGCGGGGTTGGTCGCGGAATATTATCGCGACAGCGGCCTGGGCGTGGCGGAATCACTGGGCACGGCGATGCTGTATGACCATCGCCGCATCCTGGCCACGGCCATCGCCAGATTGCGCGGCAAGCTGAAATACCGGCCCGTGGTGTTCGAACTGATGGCGCAATCCTTCACCCTGCTGGAACTGCAGCGCACCGTGGAGGCGCTGGCAGGGCTGAAGCTGCACAAGCAGAATTTCCGGCGCCTGGTGTCGGAACAGGGACTGGTCGAAGGGACGGGGAAATTCTCGTCGCCGGCCCGTGGCCGCCCCGCCGAGCTTTTCCGGTTTCGTCGTGAAGTCCTGCGCGAGCGGCCTGCCCCCGGATTGCGCCTGGGCGCACGCCGGTAGGACAGCCGCTTAAAAGCAAAACGCGCGCCCCTTTCGGAGCGCGCGCTGCTTTTTCCGGTCCTGGAGGCTTAGTAGCCGCCGATCTGGAAGATGGACTGGCCGATATAGCCCAGCGAGCCGGTGCGGTGCGAACCGACCAGGTTCGGCGCGCCGTCCAGATAGAACTTCACGCCCACGAAGAGCGCATTCACATCGGTGCCGCCGGTCTCATAACGCTGATAACCGCCATAGAAGGACAGCGGCAGCGTGTCGGAGAACTTCCACTCGGCCTTGATCTTCTGGCTGTTGATGTCGGCGAAGGAAGCCGCGACATACTCGGCGCTGGCGCTCAGCGCCAGGTTGGGGTTCAGGTAATAGATGCCCTGCAGGCCGGCGAAGCCGCCATCGTTGCCGCCGGTGGCATAGTGACCGCCGCCCTTCAGCGACAGGGTGATATCTTCGGAGAAGAACCAGTCCGCGCCGGCGCCATAGGTGGTGCCGTGGCCCGCCGCAACGCCGGCATGGGTCGCGCCCGCAGCGATGCGGCCAAAGCCGGTGGCGGCGGACAGATTGAGGCCCGTGTTCCACAGATCCAGGCCGCCCGGATTGAGGTTGAAGTAGCTGCCGGTGCCTTCAAGGGTCCAGCCCTGGCCGAGGCCAGCCGCCAGGCTGCCATTGAGGCCGTAAATGTCGGCGCCGCCGCCGTCGAGAACGCGGCTGTAGCCGCCGCCCAGAGTGCCGGTGACCTGGGCCGAAGCGGCGCCGGAGGCCAGCAGAGCGACCGCACAGGCCGAAGCTAAAATCATGTTACGCATTGGGAATCTCCAAATTGACGGGCTGTCAGTTAGAGGTTCCGCTTGCGTCAAGAAAGAGGCGGAGGCACCCGACCTGCTCATTTTTGCAGCAGTGCGGCGCATTTGTGACAGTTCTGCCCCTTGACGGATTAATGCTCATGGGAGTCATATTCCCCTGTACCGGCTCTTGAAGGCCGGGTTTTTTGCCCCACATTTATACTCGAAATGAGTATTAATGGACGGTAGGAAACGTCACGGACTGCGGGAGACCCGGATGGGCGTTGAACTGGCTTATACAGACGCCGTGGCGCAGGCCACGCAGGGGCTTTATGCCAAGGTGGCGGGGGTGATCCCGGCCGCCGAATGGCCTGTCCACGCCCCCCTGATTGCCGCGATTAACCGCCTGAAGCGCGAAAAGAACGCCGTGATCCTGGCGCACAATTACATGACGCCGGAAATCTTCCACTGCGTGGGCGACTTTGCAGGCGACTCGCTGGCCCTGGCCCGTGAGGCGGCGCGGACCGACGCAAAGGTGATCGTGCAGGCCGGCGTACATTTCATGGCCGAAACCTCCAAGATCCTGTCGCCGGACAAGACCGTGCTGATTCCCGACATGCGCGCGGGATGCTCGCTGGCGGCGTCCATCACGGGCGCCGATGTGCGCCTGCTGAAGCAGAAATATCCGGGCCTGCCGGTCGTGACCTATGTGAACACCTCCGCCGAGGTGAAGGCGGAAAGCGACATCTGCTGCACCAGCGGCAACGCCGTGAAGGTGGTGGAGGAGATCGCGCGCCAGTTCGGTACCGATACCGTGATCATGATTCCGGACAAGTATCTGGCCCGCAATGTGGCGAACCAGACCGGCGTGAAAGTCATCACATGGGAAGGCGCGTGCGAAGTGCATGAGCGTTTCACCGCGCAGGAAATCCGCGATTACCGCACGGCCCATCCGGGCATCACGGTGCTGGCGCATCCCGAATGCCCGCCAGAGGTCGTTGCCGAGGCCGATTTCGCCGGCTCGACCGCCGCAATGATCGGATATGTCGGCAGCCAAAAGCCGCAGCGCGTGGTGATGATCACCGAATGCTCGATGAGCGACAATGTCGCCGCCGACAATCCCGGCACCGAATTCATCCGTCCCTGCAACCTGTGCCCGCACATGAAGCGGATCACGCTGGAGGCAATCCTGCATTCGCTGGAAACCATGACGCATGAGGTGGTGATTGACCCTGTTGTCGCCGCCCGCGCCAAGGCGCCGATTGACCGGATGCTGGCGGTGAAGCTCTGACACGATGAGCCCGCGCATTGACAATGTGGTCGAGTGTGACGGCGCCCTGATCCTGGGCGGTGGCATCGCCGGATTGTTCACGGCGCTGAAACTGGCGCCCATGCCGGTGACGGTCCTGACGGGCGCACGGGCGGGGCAATCGGGCTCATCGGCCTGGGCACAGGGCGGCATCGCCGCCGCGATGGGCCCCGATGACGACTGGCGCGCCCATGCCGCCGATACGCTGGCGGCAGGCGCAGGCCTGTGCGATCCGGCCATCGTGGAGCTGGTGGCGCGCGAGGCCCCTGCCCGCATTGGCGACCTTCTCGACTATGGCGCCCCCTTTGACCGCAAGTCTGATGGCGCGCTGGCATTGGGCCGCGAGGCAGCACACAGCCGCGCGCGCATCGTGCATGTGAAGGGCGATCGGGCTGGTGCGGAAATATCGGCCACGCTGGCGG
>JAEZBK010000225.1 GCA_023427355.1 Pseudomonadota bacterium | reverse complement strand
GGACATGTTCCGCCGCCGGGTGGCGACGCCGCGCGACTATGCCGGTTCGGTGGCGGCGATCGCGGACCTGGCGCGGGATGCGCCCCCCGGCCTGCCGCTGGGCATCGGCATTCCCGGCACCGAGACGCCGGACGGCCTGGTGAAGAACGCCAACTCGGTCTGGCTGAATGGCCGGCCGCTGCGCGCCGACCTGGAAGCGGCGACGGGACGGCCGGTGCGGCTGGCGAACGACGCCAACTGCTTCGCCCTGTCGGAAGCGGCCGATGGCGCGGGCGCGGGCGCGCGCGTGGTGTTCGGGGTCATCGCCGGGACCGGCGTGGGCGGCGGCGTGGTGGTGAATGGACAGGTGCTGGGCGGCGCGCATGGCGTGGGCGGCGAATGGGGGCACATTCCCCTGCCCGGCATGGATGCGGCGGAACTGGCGGAGGCGCCCGCCTGTTATTGCGGCAAGCGCGGGTGCATGGAGGTCTGGTGTTCGGGACCGGGCCTGGCAGCAGCGTTTGAGCGCGCCACCGGACGCACGATGAGCGCCGAAGACATCGCCGCATCGGACGGGGCGGAGGAACGCACGGCGAAAGACCGCCATGCCGACCGGCTGGCGCGGGGCCTGGCGGTGGTGTGCAACATCCTGGACCCGGATGTGATCGTGCTGGGCGGCGGGCTGTCGAACATGGCGCATCTGTATGACGTCCTGCCGCCGCTGGTGGAGCGGTATGGCTTCACCTATGGCGCGCCGCCCCGGATCGTGAAGAATGTCCATGGGGATTCCAGCGGCGTTCGTGGAGCGGCGTGGCTGTGGCCGGAATAAGCGACTGGCCCGCCTTCTGCCGCGATTGCCTGAACGATGCGAAGGCGGATGCGGCCTGCCCCCATTGCGGCGGCACGCGCATCCTGGCGCATCCGGAGCTGGAGACGCTGGCGATCGCGCACATGGATTGCGACGCCTTCTATGCCAGCATCGAGAAGCGCGACGATCCTTCGCTGAAGGACAAGCCCGTCATCATCGGCGGGGAAAAGCGCGGCGTGGTGTCCACCTGCTGCTATATCGCCCGCACCTATGGCGTGCGTTCCGCCATGCCCAGTTTCCAGGCGCGCAAGCTGTGCCCGAACGGCGTCTACCTGAAGGGGCGGCATGCCCATTATGCCGAGGTCGCGCGGCAGATCCGCGCCAAGATGGAGATGCTGACGCCGCTGGTCGAGCCGCTGTCGCTGGATGAAGCCTATCTGGACCTGTCGGGCACCGGGCGCATCCATGGCATGAGCCCGGCGCGGGTGATGGCCAAGCTGGCGCAGGAGATCGAGCGCGACATCGGCATCACCGTTTCCGTCGGCCTGTCGGGCAACAAGTTCCTGGCCAAGCTGGCGAGCGAACTGGACAAGCCGCGCGGCTTTGCCGTGATCGGGATGGCGGAAGCGGTGAGCTTCCTGCGCGACAAGAAGGTGGGCGTGATCCGCGGCGCGGGGCGCGTGCTGGAAACACAGTTGAACCGCGACGGCTACATGACCATAGGCGACCTGCAGGATGCCGATCCGCGCGAACTGGCGCGGCGCTATGGGGCGACGGGCCTGTGGCTGGCGCGCATTGCGCAGGCGCAGGACAGCCGCGCCGTGGATCCGGGCGGGGAGATGAAGTCCATCTCGTCGGAAACCACCTTCGACCGCGACCTGTCGGACCATGCCGCGCTGGAGGCGATCCTGTGGCGGCAGGCCGAACGGGTTTCGGCGCGGGCCAAGAAGGCGGAACTGGCGGGGCGCACCGTGGTGCTGAAGCTCAAGACCGCGAATTTCAAATTGCGCACGCGCAGCGCCTCGCTGGAGGCGCCGACGCAACTGGCGGACCGGATATTCCGCACGGCGCAGGCGGCGTTGAAGCGCGAGGCGGATGGGACGAAGTTCCGCCTGCTGGGCGTGGGACTGACCAACCTGAGCGATGCGGCAGGCGCCGATCCGGGGAGCCTGATCGATCCGGACAGCGACAAGCGCGCGGCGGCGGAGCGGGCGATGGACCGGATACGGGCGAAGTTCGGCGGGGAATCCGTCGGCAAGGGACGGGGCTTGAAGAAGCAGCGATAGGCTCTAGACTTTCCCCATGAGCATCGAAAATCGCCTGAAAGACCTTGGCATCACCCTGCCCGAGCCGCCCGCGCCGGTTGCCAGTTATGTGCCCTTCACCATCGCCGACCGCATTGTCTTCATCTCCGGCCAGATACCGCTGGAAAACGGCAAGGTGCAGTTCATCGGCAGGATCGGCGACGGCATGACCGTCGAGGATGGCCAGTTGGCGGCGCGGCTGTGCGCCGTCAACGTGCTGGCGCAACTGAAAGCGGCGGCGGGCGACCTGGCGCGGGTGAAACGCTGCCTGAAGCTGGGCGTGTTCGTGAACGCCACGCCCGAATTCACCCGCCAGCCCGAAGTCGCCAATGGCGCGTCGGACCTGATCGCCGCCGTGCTGGGCGATGCCGGGAAACATGCGCGCGCCGCCGTGGGCGTGGCCTCGCTCCCCAGGGGCGTGGCGGTGGAAGTGGACGCGGTGTTCGAGCTGTCGTGACAGCCAGACTGGTTGGCAGCGCAAGGGAGATCGGGCCGGCGCGCTGGAACGCGCTGGCCAATCCGGAAGGCGCGGACCAGCCGCATCCCTTCACGACATACGCATTCTTCGCGGCGCTGGAGGAATCGGGCTCCGCCTGCGCACAGACCGGCTGGGCGCCCGCGCATCTGCTCACGGATGCGGGGCTGATGCCGCTGTACCTGAAGGGCCATAGCCAGGGCGAATATGTCTTCGACCATGGCTGGGCCGATGCGCTGGAACGGGCGGGCGGCGACTATTACCCCAAGCTGCAATGCGCCGTGCCGTTCACGCCGGTGACGGGGCCGCGCCTGCTGGCGGGAACCGATGCGGCGAAACGCGAATTGCTGCAGCTGGCAGCCGGGGCGGTGCAGCAGGTCGGCGCATCGTCGTTGCACATCACGTTTCCCACCCAGCGCGAATGGGAATTGGCCGGCGGGGTGGGCTATCTGCAGCGCACCGGCCAGCAATTCCATTGGGAGAATGACGGCTATCGCGATTTCGCCGATTTCCTGTCGCGCCTGTCCTCGGCGAAGCGGAAGACCTTGCGAAAAGAGCGGGACGCCGTGGCGGCGGCGGGCGTAACCTTCCGGTGGCTGACCGGCGATGACATCACCGAGGCGGACTGGGACCGGTTCTTCGCGTTCTACCAGGATACGGGCGGGCGCAAATGGGGCACGCCTTATCTGACGCGCGACTTCTTCAGCTTGCTGGGACAGGGGCTGCGGCAGCAGACGCTGCTGGTGACGGCGATGAAGGATGGCCGGGCCATCGCAGGCGCGCTCAACCTGTTCGGGGATGGCGTGCTGTTCGGGCGCAACTGGGGCTGCAGCGAATACCTGCCCTTCCTGCATTTCGAGACCTGCTATTACCAGGCGATTGATTTCGCCATCGCGCACGGCCTGACGCGGGTCGAGGCCGGGGCGCAGGGCGAGCACAAGCTGTTGCGCGGCTATATGCCGGTGCCGACCTGGAGCGCGCATCTCATCGCCCATCGGGGGCTGGCGCGGGCGGTGGAGAATTTCCTGGACCAGGAACGCGCGGCCATGACGGAGCATATGGCGGCGCTGGCGGCGCATGGGCCGTTCCGGAAACAGACTTGATAACCGGGCATGATCACGCTCCAGGATCGGCCTGGGCGGGTCATGGCAAATCAGACGAGGCGGCAGCGTGGCATACGACAACAACAACATCTTCGCGAAGATCCTGCGCGGGGAGATTCCGTGCGTGAAGGTTTATGAGGATGCGCACACCCTGGCCTTCATGGATGTGATGCCCCAGGCCGAAGGCCATACGCTGATCATTCCAAAGGAGCCGGCGGAGAACCTGCTGGACCTGTCCGAGGA
>JAEZBK010000109.1 GCA_023427355.1 Pseudomonadota bacterium | reverse complement strand
TCGGCAGCGTCATATGTGTATAAGAGACTGGGACCAGACGAGGTCGATATGAATGGCGGCCGTCAGGCCGACGGCCTCTTCCAGCCGCGCTTCACCGTCGCGCAGGGCACGCGCGCTGCGCGCCTTGGGCTCGACATGCACCACCAGCGCCGTGCGCCGGTCCGGAACGGACGTCACCAATGTCAGGCGTCGCCCGGTTCGTCCTGGAGCTGGATCGGGCCCAGCGGCATCACCGTGGAAATGGCATGCTTGTAGACAAGCTGCGACTGGCCATCACGGCGCAGCAGCACGCAGAAATTGTCGAACCAGGTGATGTTGCCCTGCAGCTTCACGCCATTGACGAGGAAGATGGTGACCGCCGACTTGGACTTGCGGACGGCGTTGAGAAACGTGTCCTGCAGATTTTGTTGTTTGTCGCTCATGGGTTGGCCCATTTTTCGTGGCGCACGGGGATATGCGCGAGACTCAGCATAGCCGATTGCTGCATTTGCGAAAGAGGGAAATGACGTCAACGTCAGGTATTTAGCGGCCTGTTTCACCGGCATAGAGCGCCTGCAAACGCAGGGTGACCGGCCCTGGCCGGCCATCCCCGATGGGGGTGCCGTCGATGGCTATCACGGGGATGGCGGCGCCGGAGGCCGAGGTGATGAAGGCCTCGCGCGCGGCCAGCGCTTCGGCCAGCGTGAATTTGCGCTCATGGCAGGCGATCTGGGCCCCGGCGGCGGCAGCCAGCAGAACGGCGCGGGTGACGCCCGGCAGGATATCCGGCCCCAGCGGATGCGTGACAACATCGCCCTGCCCCGTGACGATCCAGGCGTTGGCGGCCGTGCCTTCGGTGATGAAGCCGTCCTCGTCCACCAGCCAGGCTTCGCCCGCGCCGGAGCGCTTGGCAGCCGTCTTGGCCAACAGGTTCGGCAAGAGCTGCGTCGTCTTGATGTCGCGCCGGCCCCAGCGAATGTCGGGCTGGGTGATGACCCGGATGCCCTGCGCGTGGCGGGCCTGCGTGGCGGCGGGATCGGCGGCGCGCGCGGTTACGATGAGCGTGGGCTTCACCGCCATGTCGGGAATGGGATGGTCGCGCGCGAAGTCGCCGCGCGTGACCTGCAGATAGACACGGCCATTGCGCACATGGTTGCGGCGAAGCACTTCGCGCAGCACGAACCGCAGCGCGGCGCGCGACATGGGCGCGGCCATTTCCAGCGCCGCCAGGGAGCGGTCCAGGCGATCCAGGTGGCCGGTTTCGTCCAGCAGCGCGCCGTCACGGACGAAGATCACTTCATAGATCGAGTCACCGAATTGCAGCCCGCGATCCTCGACCTGCACGCCGGCATCGCCATGGCGCAGATAGCGGCCATTGACATAGGCGATGCGGCCCGGCGGCGCGCGGGTGGGCCATTTCGACATCTCAGTTCGAGAACCCCTGCGCCCCGCCCACGCCCAGCGACTTGAGCTTGCGATGCAGGGCCGAACGCTCCATGCCGATGAAGGCGGCGGTGCGGCTGATGTTGCCGCCGAAGCGGTTGATCTGGGCGACCAGGTAATCCCGCTCGAAGATCTCTCGCGCCTCGCGCAGCGGCAGCGAGATGACGAGGTCGCTGCTGCGGCGGTTGCCGCCGGACTGGGCGCTGCCCAAGTCGGTGGGCAACAGGTCGGCGCTGATTGCCTCCGCATCGTCGGAGGCCAGGATCAGCAGGCGTTCCACGATATTGCGCAACTGGCGGACATTGCCCGGCCAGCCATGGGTCTGCAGCACCGCCATGGCATCGTCGCCGATCTGGCGCATGGGCAGGCCCGCAGCCGCGGACAGGCGTTTCATGAAGTGGGCGACCAGCATGGGAATGTCGTCGCGGCGTTCGGCCAGCGACGGCACGCGCACCGGCACGACATTGAGACGGTGATACAGGTCTTCACGGAAACGTCCGGCCTCGGTCTCGCTGCGCAGGTCGCGGGTGGACGAGCAGATCACGCGGGCATCCACCTGCACGCGGGTCTGGCCGCCGACGCGGGTGAAGGCCTCGTCCACCAGCACGCGCAGGATCTTGCCCTGGGTCTCCAGCGGCATGTCGGCGACTTCATCGAGATAGAGCGTGCCGTTATGCGCCAGCTCGAAGAGGCCGATCTTGCGCGGCCCCTCCCCGCCTTCCATGCCGAACAATTCCGCCTCGATGCGGTCGGGCTCCATGGTGGCGCAGTTGACCGCGACAAAGGCGTTGCCGGCGCGGCGCGAGCGCGCATGGATCAGCCGCGCCGCAACTTCCTTGCCCGAACCGGCTGGGCCGGTGATCAGCACGCGGCTGTTGGTGGGGGCGATCTTGTCCACCAGCATGCGCAACTGGGACATGGTGGAGGAATTACCCACCATCTCGCCCTCGTCGCCGGTCTTCAGTTTCAGTTCGCGCACCTCACGCTTGAGTCGTGCGGCCTCGAGCGCGCGTTCCACCACATGCAGCAGCCGGTCGGACTTGAAGGGCTTTTCGATGAAATCATAGGCGCCCTTCTTGATCGAGGAGACGGCGGTTTCGATCGTGCCGTGGCCGGAGATCATCACCACCGGCAATTCGGGATGCTCGCGCGCCAGGGCATCGAGAATCTGGATGCCGTCCATCTTGGAGCCCTGCAGCCAGATGTCGAGGATGACAAGCTGGGGCCGGCGCGCGCGTACAGCGGCAAGCGCCGCGTCGCTGTCGCCCGCCACGCGGGTGGAATAGCCTTCGTCGGACAGGATGCCCGAGATCAGGTCGCGAATATCCTCCTCATCGTCCACGATAAGGATTTCAGACGCGATCAGCGATCCGTTTTTGGCCATTGTCTTCCTTGCCTTTCACGCTTTTCTGCACAAAGGGAAGGCTGAGCACGACCTGCGCGCCCTCCCCATTCTCATTGTCGGTCAACTGCAACCCGCCGCCATGGTCTTCCAGGATCTTGCGTACGATGGCGAGGCCCAGCCCCGTGCCCTTGGCCCGCGTTGTCACATAGGGCTCGGTCAGGCGGTGGCGGTGTTCGGGCGGCAGGCCGACGCCATTGTCGCTGACGCGATAGACGAAGCCGGTGTCGTTCTGCTCCACCGTGACATGGATGCGGCCGGGCGCATCGTCCCCGGTGGCGTGGCGCGCGGCGATGCCCTCGCCCGCATTCTTGAGCACGTTGGTCAGGGCCTGGGAAATCAGGCGGCCATCGCCTTCGAAGTGGACCGGGTCCTTGGGCGCATGGGTTTCGAAGGCGATGTCGGGATTGCCGACACGCTGCA
This sequence comes from Pseudomonadota bacterium, assembly GCA_023427355.1. Classification (GTDB taxonomy): domain Bacteria; phylum Pseudomonadota; class Alphaproteobacteria; order Micropepsales; family Micropepsaceae; genus Rhizomicrobium. The sequence goes on along the minus strand of JAEZBK010000109.1, from coordinate 5,413 downwards.
GGAAGATCGCCTGGGCGAGGAGTTCCTGCGCATTCTCGCGCCGCATCACGGGGGCGGGCATGCGCGCGAAGGAGGAGAATTCGTCCACCATGCGGCCGATATCGCCGACCTGTCGCACGATGGTGTCGGTGCATTGCTGGAAGATTTCCGGATCGGTGGTGATCTCGGACGAATATTTCCGCTTGAGGCGCTCGGCCGACAGCTGGATCGGAGTGAGCGGGTTCTTGATCTCGTGCGCGATGCGGCGGGCGACATCGGCCCAGGCGGCGGTGCGCTGGGCCGATACCAGGTCGGTGATGTCGTCGAAGGTGACGACAAGGCCTTCCGCATTCGTCTCGCTGGACACCTGCACCGACAAGGTGCGGGTCTTGGCGCCGCGCTTGACCTGTACCTCGCCAGAAGCGCGGCCCACCGGCTCGTCGATGGCGCGGCGGATCAGCGCCGCCAGTTCGGGCATGCACTCGGCATAGAAGCTGCCCTCCATATCGTCCTGCGAGGCATCGAGCAGGCGGGCGGCGGCGCGGTTGACCAGCGTGACCTTGCCATCGCCATCCACGCCAACCACGCCGGCGGAGACACCCGACAGCACGGTTTCGGTGAAGCGGCGGCGCTGGTCTATCAGGCGATTGGCTTCCATCAGCTCGGTACGCTGGGCCGCCAGCTGCTGGGTCATGCGGTTGAAGGTCAGGCCCAGCGTTCCGATCTCGTCATCGTCCCGCTCCACGGGCACCTGGGTTTCCAGTTCGCCTTCGGAAACGCGGTCGGCTGCGGCGATGAGGCCGGAGATGGGTCGCACCAGACGGTTGGCGGCCCAAAGGCCGGCCCAGATCGCCACCAGCAGAACCAGCAGCGACATCAGGGCATAGAGGGCGAAGAAGGCAAGTTGCACGCCCTGCCGGTTCTGATCGACGCGGTTATATTCGGCTTCGGCAGCGCGATTGCGCAGGAAATAGCCCTGGACCTGGGGGTCCACCGAACGCACCACCATCAGATAGGCGTCGTTGAGCATTTGCAGGCGCACAAGCGCCGTGAAGATGTCGGCGCGCGGATTGGCCACCAGGATACGCTGGCGCGCCTCGGAAAAATCCGCCGTGTTGGGCGTGGGGGGATCCTTGAAGCTGGCCTCGGCGGTGCGCGACAGTTGCAGGCCATTGCCGTCGAACAGATAAACGCGCACGCCGCGGCTGCGGGCCAGCGATCCCAGCCGCGCAATGAAGCGATCTTCGATCACCTGCTTCTTGTCGTCGAACAGGGTGGGGTCGAGCTGCAGATTGTCCGCGACATAGCGAATGTCGTTGCTGATCGTGTCGGTGTGTTCCTTGACATAAACCTGGCTGACGCTGACGGCGCTGCTGAGAGCCTGCCGCACAATGGGTGAGAACCAGTTCTGTACCCCCAGGTTCAGGGTGACAACGGCGAAGACCGCGACCAGGATGGTCGGGACGACGGCAATGGCGCTGAACCACAGCACCAGGCGGGCATGGAGCCGCGCCCCCGCCTGCCCCGAGCGGCGCTCCAGCCAGAGCTGGGCGCCACGCCAGGCGATCAGTCCGAACAGGACGAGCAGCAGGCCGAAATTGAGGATCAGGAGGGCTTCGCTGGCGCCTTCGGAGAGGGACAGCGGATAAGGACCGATCTGCACCACATAGGTGAAGACACCCACCAGCGTGGCGAGCACGCCGACCCACAACGCCCAGCGGGAGGGGCGCGACATGGATCGCATGCTCAGGCGCTGTCTTGTTTCCGCCATGCCGTGGCTGGGCCGTTCCTGTTTGGGACGGGCGGGAGTGTAGCGAAGCCACGGACTGTTGCAAGAATGCTGCGATGCAATTTTACAACCGGGAAATCAGGGATTTGGCGGGGTTCTCGACAGATAGAGAAATTATTCGGAGCGAAGGGTGGGGCGCACACTTCGGGCAGTCCCGGGCTCGGGCCGCTTCATCCGCTGTCGCGGCGCGGCCCTGCGCCGCTTGAGGTCATTCGCTGCGTAAGCCGCGAATGACCTCAAGCCCCAAATCCTTGATCTTCTTCCGGAGCGTGTTGCGGTTCAGGCCCAGCAACTGCGCCGCGCGAATCTGGTTGCCGCGGGTGGCCGCGAGGCAGATGGAGATCAGCGGCCGTTCCACGTCATGCAGGATGCGGTCATAGACCCCGGCGGGCGGCAGCTTGTCGCCATGGGAGAGGAAGTACTGCGTCAGATACTGCTCCACCGAACCGGAGAGCGTTTGGGGCGCACCATCATCCGTGGCGGGAATGACGCGTGCCGGTTCCTTCAGCTCCGCCGCGATGGCCGCAGCCAGGATCGCGTCGCCCGAATGCAGCACCGCCAGGCGGCGGATCAGGTTTTCCAGCTCGCGCACATTGCCGGGCCAGCGATGGCGGCGCAGGATTTCCATGCCCTCATTGTCGAGCGACTTGTGCGGCAGCCCCTCCTCCTCGGCCTTGCGCAGGAAGTGGCGGACAAGATCGGGGATATCCTCGACGCGCTCGCGCAGGGGGGGCAGCCGCAGGGGCACGACATTGAGGCGGTAATACAGGTCTTCGCGGAACAGGCCCTGGCCGATGAGCTGGCGCAAATCCTTGTTGGTGGCGGCGATGATGCGCACATCGGTCTTGATGGCGGTGCGCCCGCCAACCGTGGTGTATTCCCCCTGCTGCAATACGCGCAGCAGGCGGGTCTGCGCTTCCAGCGGCATGTCCCCGATCTCGTCCAGGAACAGGGTGCCACCCTCGGCCTGCTCGAAACGGCCGATGCCCCGGTTGGTCGCGCCGGTGAAGGCGCCGCGTTCATGGCCGAACAGTTCGCTTTCCACCAGCTCCTTGGGGATCGCCGCCATGTTGACGGCGACGAAGGTGCCATAGCGGCGCTTGCCATAGTCATGCAGCGCCCGCGCCACCAATTCCTTGCCGGTGCCGCTTTCGCCCATGATCATCACGGTGAGGTCGGTCTGTGTCAGCCGCGCGATGACGCGGTAGATTTCCTGCATCGCCGGGCTGCGGCCGATCAGCGGCAAGCGGGTATCGGCTTCGCTGTTCGGCTGTTCGCGCTTGGAGCCGGGGCTGGCCAGGGCGCGCTGCACGACATTGGTCAGCTCCTTCAGGTCGAAGGGCTTGGGCAGATATTCGAATGCGCCGCGTTCGGCCGCCGTGATGGCGGTGAGCAGCGTGTTCTGTGCGCTCATCACCAGGATGGGCAGTTCGGGACGCATCTTCTTGATGCGCGGGATCAGGTCGAAGCCGCTTTCATCGGGCAGCACCACATCGGTGATGACAAGGCTGCCATCGCCGGCGGACACCATGCGCCAAAGCCCCGCCGCCGTGCCGGTGGTGCGGACATCGTATCCCGCCCGGCCCAGAGCCTGGCTGAGAACCGTGCGAATGGCGCTGTCATCGTCGCAGACAAGGATGGTCGCGGTCATGTCAGGCAGCCTCATCAACGGCTTTGGGCAGAAGAACGCGGAAGACGGTGCGGCGCGGGACGCTGTCGCACTCGATCACCCCGCCATGGTCGCCGACGATCTTGGCGACCAGCGCCAGGCCAAGGCCCGAACCGCGCGCCTTGGTGGTGACGAAGGGATCGAAGATGTAGGGCATGAGATCGGGCGGCACGCCGCCGCCATTGTCGCGCACCGTCACTTCCAGCGGCAGCGACAGGCGCTGGCCCGCCACGGCGGCGCCGAACTTCACGCCGGGACGATACCCGGTCGTCAAGGTGATCTCGCCGCCGGCGTCGGGCAGCGCATCGGCGGCGTTGCGCACCAGGTTGAGAAAGACCTGGATGAGCTGGTCGCGATCGCCGGCGACCATGGGCAGCGACGGATCGAAGCTTTCGACGATGGTGACGCCCCGCGCGAAGCCGGATTCGGCCACCTTGCGGACGCGGTCGAGCACTTCATGGATGTTGACGGGATGGCGGGCCAGGCCCCGGCTGTCCCCGAAGCTTTCCATGCGGTCAATGAGGCCCTTGATACGGTCGCTTTCGGCGATGATGAGCTGGGTCATCTCGCGTTCGCCGGGGGCGAGCTGTTCTTCGATCAACTGGGCAGCGCCACGGATACCCGCCAGCGGATTCTTGATTTCGTGCGCCAGCACCGCCGCCATGCCATGCATGGAGCGCACCGCGCCCCGCGCCATCATTTGCCGGTCCATGCGCTGGGCCAATCCGCGTTCCTGCAGGGTGAGGATCACCGCGCCTTCCGGATCGGCCACGGGCGTGACCGTGACATCGGCGATGCGTTCGCCATGGCGCGGCGTGGTCAGGTCCACGTCGCGCTCCGCGGCGGTGGAATTGCGCTCGCGCGCCTGGCCGACCAGTTGCAGCAGCGGGCTGTCGAAGGGGATCAGGTCGGTCAGCAACTGCTTGCGCAGCATCGCGACAGACGTGTCGAAGAACTGTTCCGCCGCAGGGTTGGCGAACAGCACCTGCTGGCCCGCGCCGATCATCAGGATGGGCATGGGCAGCGCGGCGGCAATCGCGCCCGCGCCGGAAAAGTCTTGCGCGGGAGCGCTTGGTTTCAGGGGGGCTGTGCGAACCATGATGCCTACAGTTTAATCAACCAGACGTGATGGTCACAATATAGGCATTTTCGACCGAGGCAACTTGAATATCGCGGCGCAACACGGGAAATGCTACCCCGTCCCGACCAATCGCCCCGACCCGAGAGTTCCAATGCCCCGTTTTGCCGTCCTGATCGTCGCCGCCGGCAAGGGCGAGCGGGCTGGGACCAGCCTTCCCAAGCAATATGAGCCACTGGCGGGCAGACCCATGCTGCGCCGGACGGTCGAGGCTTTCCAGGGCCATCCGGTGCAGGTGGTGATCGGGCCTGGGCAGGAGGCGCTGGCAGAGCAGGCCTTGGCCGGGCTGGTCCTGGCATCGCCGGTTCCGGGCGGTGCGACGCGGCAGGAATCGGTGCGGCTGGGCCTGGAGGCGCTGGCAAAGGATGCGCCTGATTTCGTGCTGATCCATGACGCGGCCCGTCCGCTGGTCTCGCCTGCGGTGATCGGCGCGGTGATGGCGGCGCTTGAAGGTGGTGCGGACGGCGCCCTGCCGATGGTGGCGGTGGCCGACACGCTACGCCGCAAAAGCGGTGAGGGTTTCGCCCTGGTGCCCCGCGAAAACCTGTTTCGCGCCCAGACGCCGCAGGGCTTCGCATTCGAAAAGATTCTGGCGGCGCATCGCGCGCATGCCGACGCCGAAGTGACGGACGATGTCGCCCTGGCGGAACTGGCAGGACTTCGCGTGGTGATGACGCAAGGCGAGGAAAGAAACATAAAAGTGACCCGCAAGGAGGATTTTGCGTTGGCCGAGACATTGATGGGCGCGGGAACCGATATCCGGACCGCCACCGGCTATGACGTGCACAAATTCACCGATGGCGACCATATCTGGCTGTGCGGCCTGAAGGTGCCGCAC
>JAEZBK010000084.1 GCA_023427355.1 Pseudomonadota bacterium | reverse complement strand
ACCCGCCACTGACGCAATCAGTATGGGAACGCATAAAAGGCGAAGCGCACGCATCCCTTGCCTCCCGATTTTGCCGACAATGAACACATACGAAAGCGCGAGGCGCGCATATGCAGGAGGCGTACTCATATCACGCCTCAGCGGGATTCCGAAGTCAGTTGGAGTCTGGCATCCCGGCACCTGCCTGCAAGCGCATACTGATGACCGATTTGAGCCACAGCAGTCCTTCCAAGACCGGCCCACTAACTAGTCTCCAAGCCACTCCAAATCGCGCGATAGGTCCGGGAGGGCCACTACTAGCGCCTTTTCGACAGTGCTTTTCAACTGCCCTACACTCGACCAGCCATGTTTTCGTGCATCATCGTCGGAAGGTGCGCTCCTCACTATGAGTTGTGGCATGGACGGACAACGCTCCGCGATGATTTCCCGCAGAGTTTTTCCATGTCCCGGTTGAAGAGAATACGTTCCAGCAAAGTAAATTAATCGCTTCGCGTCAACGTAAGGCCGCTCTGAAAAGACGGCATCCATCGGAGCACCATCTGCCGAGAAGAACCAAAGATCGCCTTCAACTATATTGAGCCCTTCGTTTGACGCAGCAGCTACAGCAGCATCTGCAAACGCTTCTAGGACGGGCTTCGCGATTGTGCTCGTCCCATCGGACCCCGGCGGGCCGTCCCAAAAGCTGAACTGGAGGCTGAATACCAACATGGAGTCAGGTATAATTCGCGCCATCGTTACTTTGAGATTTTAGCATTGCAGCGCCTATGGGCCATGCCAAGCCCGCGTCCACCTTGGCTCAAAGCGGAGATTCATGCGCGTTTCAACACCGCACGCAAAATGCGATTCCTGACTTCCCCGCACATTTCCGCTAAGAGCTTGATAGCTCTTCAAAATGCGAAACGGCTGGTGCGGTCAAGAAGACTCGAACTTCCACGGGTTGCCCCGCTACCACCTCAAGGTAGTGCGTCTACCAATTCCGCCATGACCGCAAGCCAATGGGAAAAATCCCGGTAGGGGCCGGGGTTTAGCAACCAAAAGGTCGGGGCACAAGGGCACAATGGCCGGCGCGGGTTCGGCCTGGGTGACCCGCATGCGCGGGCCATGACAGGGGGGAAAACGGCAGCTCCGCACGACCCTTGGCGGGGTTAAATGCCCTCGCCGTCCGTGCCGATATGGATGCCGCACTCGTCCTTGTCGGTGCCCGACCAGCGGCCCGCGCGGTAATCCTCGCCTTGCTGGACACGGCGGGTGCAGGGCATGCAGCCGATGGACGGATAGCCGTCATCCACCAGGGGATGCTGGGGCAGCTTGTGGGTCTGCACATAGGCTTCGAGGTCGGCCAGGCTGTAATTGGACAGCGGATTGAAGCGGAAGCGGCCATCGTGAAACTCGACCGCCTGCATGTCGGCACGCTCGCGGGTCTGGAAGCGCTTGCGGCCCGTCACCTGGGCGGCGAAGGGCGCCAGCGCCTTGTTCAGCGGCACGGTCTTGCGGAAATGGCAGCAGGCATCGGCGTCACGCGACCACAGCGTGCCTTCGGGGTCGTTGAGGGCGCGATCGCCCAGCGAGGGCGCCAGGGAACGGACATCGCCAAGGCCCAGGACATCCTGCAGCCGGTCGCGATAGCGCAGCGTCTCGCCGAACAGCTTGCCGGTGTTGAGGAACAGGACGGGCGTGTTGGGATCGATCTGCGCCATCAGGTGCAGCAGCACCGCCGATTCCGCGCCGAAGGACGACACCACGGCGGTCTTGCCCGCAAACTCGCCGGTCAGGGCCAGTTCGAGGATGCCCAGCGCGTCGCGGCCTTCGGACTTGCGCTGCAACTCGGTGAGATGCGCGCGCACGGCCGGATCGAGGCGCGTGTCGGGACGCGGGGCGATGCCCCGGTTGTTGTCGATCACGGTGAATTTGGTGGGGGTGCTCACAGCCAGCCTTCCTTCCGGGCATGATCGCGCAGGCGTTGCGACACCTCGGCCATGGTGAGGCCTTCGGCGCGCCAGCGGGCGCGGGCCTGGGACAGTTCGCGCAGGCGCGAGGTCCATTCGGGGCCGTATTGCCGGGACAGGGTCTCGCGCAGGGCGCGGGACAGGCCGGGGGCCTGGCCGCCGGTGGACACGGTGAGCATCAGGTCGCCCCGGCGGACGATGGCGGGGACGTGGAAGTCGCACAAAGGCAGCATGTCTTCGACATTCACCAGAACCCCCAGGGCGCGGGCGCGGGCCGCCAGGAAGCGGGATTCCCCTTCCGGCAGGCCGGCCACGAAAAGCAGGGAGAGGCCAGCCAGGGCCTCGTCAGGGGTGTCGGCGGGCAGCAGGCGCGCTTCCACCCCGGCCGCGCCCAGAAGCGCCTGGCGGCGGGCCAGGGCGTCGCCCTGCCCGATCAGGGCGGCCTTGAGCGTATGGGGGGTCAGGGTGATGGGCAGCATCGCCCGGAACAGGTATGCCCGGCGGCCCTAAAATGCAAGAAAGCTAGTGGGGAATAAATAGTTCTACACAGAACTGTGCGTATTAAGTAGTTCGACCACGGAGACTGAGATCTTTTCGCCATGGATTTCGATCTCGCCCTTGGCCACGGGCTTGTCGTTGGCCAGCACGGTCACGGGGTCGTCCTGGCGGGAATCCAGCTCGATCACGGCGCCGCGGCCCATGCGCAGCAACTGGTGCATGGGGATCACCGAGCGGCCCAGGACCACCGAGATTTCCACCTTCACATTATCGACATTGGAAGCCATAAGCCCCGCCCCTACATTCCATGAACCCGGCAAAGGTGCCGGATCATGGTTTCGGAAGTCTTAACTTGGACCACGCCCTCCAGCCCGAATGGACGATATCGGACGCGATCGTGCCGTACCCCGAGGCGCTGGCCGCCATGGAGGCGCGCGCGCAGGCCATCGCCGAGGGAATGGCGGACGAACAGGTCTGGCTGCTGGAGCATCCGCCCATCTACACGGCAGGCACGTCCGCCAACGCGGCCGACCTGCTGGATGCGCGCTTTCCGGTCTATCACACCGGGCGGGGCGGGCAGTTCACCTATCACGGGCCGGG
>JAEZBK010000296.1 GCA_023427355.1 Pseudomonadota bacterium | reverse complement strand
GGCATCGAGAACATGCTGCGCCACTATGTGCCCGAAGTCACCGCGGTCGAAGCGGTGTGATGGAGCCTTATCGCGCCGAACCGGATCATGCGGTCGCAGACGCCGCGCTCGACACGATTTTCCGCGAAGGGCGCACACTGCGCAAATGGCGCGATCAGCCGGTTTCACCTGCGCTGCTGATGGCGATCTACGATCTTGCGCGGCTGGGGCCGACCGAATCGAATATCTGTCCTGCGCGCTTTCATTTCGTGACATCCGAAGAGGCCAAGGCGCGGCTAAAACCACTGCTGGATGACGGCAATGTCGCGCATACCATGGCCGCGCCCGTCACTGCCATTATCGGCTATGATCTGGACTTCGCCGTCACCCTGCCCGTGCTCGCCCCGCGCGCTACCGAGAAGATGCAGGCAACGCTGGCGAACGATTCGGCGAAAGCAGAATTGATGGCGACACGCAGTGCGGGTCTGCAAGGCGGATATTTCATGCTTGCGGCACGCGCATTGGGGCTGGATTGCGGCCCCATGTCCGGCTTTGACCGCGCGGGCGTGGACAGGGAATTCTTCGCCGGAACGCAGATCAAATCCTACTTCCTCTGCAATCTGGGCCATGGAGACCGCGAGGGCCTGCGCCCCCGCGCGGCACGCTTGCCCTTCGACGCCGCCTGCAAGATTCTCTAGTGCGTATTCTGGCCGTAGAAACCTGCCTGGGCGCCTGTTCCGCAGCACTCCTGGATGGCGACATGGTGCTGGAACATCGCTGGACCGCGATGGCGCGCGGTCATGCCGAACATCTTACGCCCATGGTGCAGGAGATGATGCAGGGCTACGACCTAGCCACCCTGGACCGCCTTGCCGTCACGGTGGGACCAGGCACTTTCACCGGCCAGCGTGTTGGCCTGTCTTTCATGCGCGGCCTGCGCCTTGCCCTGAACCGGCCGCTCACCGGTATCAACAGTCTGGAGGCGATGGCTGCTGCCGCCACCGCCCAGACAGGCATGACGCGCGCTGCGGCCATCCATGATGCACATCGCGATGAAGCCTATCTGTCACTTTTGGCAGATGGTGTCACGGTCGTGCCCCCGCGCGTGCTGCCGTTCGCCGCCGCAGTGGAAACCATACGCAACTTCGGACCCTGCGTGCTGGCGGGCACGGGCGCTCCGCAAGTCACAGCCGCACTCGGCAGCACATTTTCGCTCTGCGACATTCGGCAGCCCGATGCGCTGTTCGTGGCGCGCCTGGCACAGGCCCTGCCCCTGCCCGCGCCGGATTCGCCGCCACCGGCGCCACTGTACCTGCGTGCGCCCGACGCAAAACTGCCCGGCGGGCGCGAGCTGATCAGCCTGTTCACCGGCGATCCGGAAACGCTGGCGATTTTGCATGCCCAGGCCTTTGCGCGCGCCTGGGACGCGTCATCTTTCGCGGGCTTGCTAGCGGGCGACGGCGTCTTCGCGCATTCTGCCCCTTCCGGCTTTGTGCTGACGCGCGCTGCCGGTGGTGAGGCAGAGATTCTCACCTTGGCCGTCATCCCCTCGGCACGAGGGCGAGGTCTGGGCCGCGACCTGATGAATTTTGCCGCCGCCCATGCGGCGAGCCTGGGCGCGGAAGTCATGTTCCTGGAAGTGGGTAGCGATAATCCCGCGGCACTGGCGCTTTACAATGGCCTGGGGTTCACGCGCGCCGGGATGCGCAAAGGGTATTATGAAAGCGGCTCGCAAATGGGCCGGGATGCGCTGGTGCTGAAAGCCGCGCTTCCGCTGGCAGGGAAATTGGCCTAACTTGCCCACCTACGGAGCCAAGGGATTATATCAGTGACCCGGATCGAAAAACTCTGCGTGGACAAGGGCCTGCGCATGACCGACCAGCGCCGCGTTATCGCGCGCGTGCTGTCGGATGCTGCCGATCATCCTGACGCCGAGGAATTGTATCGCCGCGCCGCCGCAATAGATCCGCATATCTCAATTGCCACCGTCTATCGCACCGTCAAACTGTTCGAGGATGCAGGCATCCTGGAACGTCACGACTTTCGTGACGGCCGCTCGCGCTATGAGGAAGTGCCGGAAAACCATCATGACCACCTCATAGATGTGGCTACCGGCAGCGTGATCGAATTCCGCAATGAGGAGATCGAGCGCCTGCAGCGCCGCGTCGCCGAAGAACTGGGCTTCGAATTGATTGACCACCGGCTCGAGCTGTATGGCGTCCCCAAGACCAAGCGCCCTGGCTGACCTGCCTCCGCTTTTTCCGGCTATAGCCCGAATCCGCGCCGCCATCCTGGTTGCCGGACTGGTGCTGCTCACGCTCGCGGCCATGCCAGTGCAGATGCTGCTGCTGAAACTTTCGCCGCGCGCCAGCCGCAGCTTTCCGATGCGCTATCACCGCACCGTCTGCCGCCTGTTCGGCCTGAAGGTGCAGGTGATTGGCCAGCCAGTCACGGGAGAAGGCGTTCTGATCGTGGCCAACCATGTGAGCTGGCTGGACATCATCCTGCTATCCGGCATCATGCCTCTATCCTTCGTCGCCAAGTCGGAGATTTCTGGCTGGCCCATCTTTGGCACATTGGCGCGTTTGCAACGCACAGTTTTTGTCGCGCGCGAAAGGCGCAATCAGACCGGTGCGGTTGCCAGCCAGATCGGCGCAAGGTTGGCTGCGGGCGATTGCCTGGTGCTTTTTCCCGAAGGCACCAGTCATGACGGCAATAGTGTGCTGCCCTTCAAGAGCGCGCTTCTGGGTGCTGCTGAAGCCCGTCGCGCCGACGGCCGTCATGTAACCGTGCAGCCGGTGTCTATCGCCTATGCTGGATGCCATGGCATGCCCATGGGGCGCGAAATACGGCCCTTTTTCGCCTGGTATGGCGACATGGACATGGTTCCCCATATCTGGGAAGCGCTGATGACCGGGCCCCTGGACGTGACCGTGGAGTTTCATGCCGCCCAGACTCTGGACGGCATGAGCCGCAAGGAACTTGCGTCCGGTGCCCAGGCCGCGGTGGCCGCCGGCCTTTCGCGCGCACTCGCGGGGCGCGTATAAAGCCCATCATGAAGAAGCTCTTCGTCAAGACATATGGCTGCCAGATGAACGCGTATGACAGCGCGCGCATCGCCGACCTGCTGGCGCCCTTGGGCTATGGCACCGCGCAAGGCCCCGAAGATGCCGATATGGTGGTGCTCAACACATGCCATATCCGCGAAAAGGCCGCCGAAAAGGTCTATTCCGAACTGGGAACCCTGCGTGTTCTGAAGGAGCAGAAGGCCGCCGCCGGCAATCCCATGCTGGTGGCCGTGGCCGGATGCGTCGCGCAGGCGGAAGGCGAGTTGATGATGCAGCGTGCGCCCACCATTGACCTTCTGGTGGGACCGCAGACCTACCACCGCCTGCCGGAGATGATCGCCAAGATCGCCCGTGCCGGCGGCCACGCCCTGGAAACGGATTTTCCGGCGCTGGAAAAATTCGACGACCTCGCCAAGCTGGAAGGGCCGCACGCCGCCACGCGCGGCGTCAGCGCCTTCCTCACCGTGCAGGAAGGCTGCGACAAGTTCTGCACCTTTTGCGTCGTACCCTACACACGGGGTGCCGAACTTTCCCGGGCGCCCGAAGCGGTGCTGGCGGAAGCCCGCAAGCTGGTAGCCGGCGGGGTGCGTGAACTGGTACTTCTGGGTCAGAACGTCAACGCCTACCGCGGCCATGCCGCCGATGGAAAAACCTGGTCGCTGGCGATGCTGTGCGCGGCGCTGGCGGACATCGACGACCTCAAGCGCATTCGCTACACCACCAGCCATCCGCGCGACATGGGCGATGACCTGATCGCCGCCCACCGCGACAATGACAAGCTGATGCCCTTCCTGCACCTGCCGGTACAATCGGGTTCAGACACGGTTCTGGCGGCGATGAACCGGCAGCACAGGGCCGAGGATTATCTGCGCCTGATAGATCGCATTCGCAGCAGCCGTCCCGACATCGCCCTGTCCAGCGACTTCATAGTCGGTTTCCCCGGCGAGACTGATGCTGATTTCGAGGCGACCATGACCCTGGTGCGCGCAGTGAAATTTGCCCAGACCTTTTCGTTCAAATACTCCAAGCGCCCGGGCACGCCTGCCGCTGCGGCGATGAAGCAAATCTCGGAACAAGTGAAGACGGAAAGGCTGCAAGCACTGCAGCAACTGTTGCTGCAGCAGCAGGACGAATTCAACGATGCCCAGATCGGCCGCACCGTGGACGTGCTGTTCGAAAAGCCGGGCCGCGAGACGGACCAGTTTGTCGGCCGTTCGCCATGGCTGCATCCCATTCATGCCAAGGGAGATGCATCTCTGATCGGCAAGGTTGCCAGGGTGCGGGTGGACATGCGCACTTCCAATTCGCTCAAGGGTGAGCTGGTTTGAGCAAGAAAAGCCAGATCACGCTGGAGTTCACCGACAACCGGCTGCTAGCGGCATTGAGCGGCGCGCACGAAAGGAATTTCGCACGCCTGGAACAGGCATTCGCTGTGCGGATATCCATGCGCGGCAATCTGGTCGCCATTGAAGGCGCAAACCGCGAACGAGCGGCAGGCATCCTGAAGACGCTGTACGCACAACTGGAATCCGGCGAGACCATCACCACAACCGATGTGGATGCGCTGGTTCGCTTCAGCGATGCTGCGCCCGCCGCCCCATCCAGCGCCATCCGCACATCCACCGGACGTATCACACGCCCGCGCAGCCCTGCTCAGGGCGCGTACCTGGAGCTGATGCGCGCCAATCCGCTTGTGTTCGGCATCGGCCCCGCAGGCACAGGCAAGACATACCTGGCTGCGGCTTTTGCTGCCCACATGCTGCAAGAACGTCGCGTGGAGCGCATCATCCTGTCCCGACCGGCCATCGAGGCAGGTGAAAAGCTGGGTTTCCTGCCGGGCGACCTCAACGAGAAAATTGATCCTTATCTGCGTCCACTGCTGGATGCGCTGTTCGACGTGCTGGGCGACAGGGCCACGCGCCTGCGCGAACAGGGCGTGATTGAAGTCGCACCCCTGGCCTTTATGCGCGGCCGCACGCTTACACGGGCATTCGTCATCCTGGACGAAGCACAAAACGCCACCAGCGCCCAGATGAAGATGGCGTTGACCCGCCTGGGCGAGGATTCGCAGATGGTGGTGACCGGCGATCGGACCCAGTCCGACCTGCCCGGCGGCCGGGCAGAAGGCCTCGACGAGGCCCTGGCAATTCTGGAAGGCGTCGAAGGCGTGGGGATTGCACGTTTTTCCGAAGCCGATGTCGTGCGCCATCCCCTCGTCGGACGCATCGTCAGCGCCTATAATAAGAAGGACGCGGGCCGCCAGTGACAAAGCAAGCGGCGAAGGAGGGGCAGATTCATCTGGTGGTGGAAGACGCTGGCTGGCGTGCACACCGTGGCCTCTTGCCCCGCCTGACAGCCGCGGCGCAGGCCGCGCGCAAGGCGGGTAAGCTGCCCGCCAAAAGCGGCCTGACCATCTTGCTGGCGGATGATGCGCGCCTGAAGGCGCTGAACCATGGTTTTCGCGGCAAGCGCAAGCCCACCAACGTCCTGTCTTTTCCCTCAGGCGTAGCCGGGTATGCCGGTGATATCGCGTTGGCCTATGGCATCACCAGAGCTGAGGCCCTGAAGGGTGGGAAGACA
>JAEZBK010000294.1 GCA_023427355.1 Pseudomonadota bacterium | reverse complement strand
GGTATGAGATGCCCTTGATGTCGGCCCAGTTCTGATCGTCGGCGACATCCTTGATCGTGAAGTCGAACTCGTTGCGGGCGACGAAGTCGATCACCGGGGCCTTGATCATCGATCCTTCGGCATCGACGGCGACCTTGGCGCCGATGAGGCCAGCCTTGAGGTTGGGGTTGGCGGCCTTCAGCGCCTCGATCACGCGCACGTCGGAGGCGAAGGACGGCACCGAGGTGTGCGCGACGACGAGGTCGAAGTCCTTGGCCTGGGCGACGTCTTCGTCGAGCTGGATTTTGTGCGGGGGCGCGTCAATCAGCTTGGAGTTCTCGACCAGCGCGGCGGGCTGGGCCAGCCAGGTGGGATACCAGAAGCTCTTGATCTCGCGCTTGGCCTGGTAGCGGGAGCCGGCGCCGCCGTCGAAGCCGTCAAAGCTGGGCGCCTGCAGGAAAAGGGTGCGCATGCTCATGGAATTGTCCTTCAGTTCACGGATTGGGTCATGGCGCCGGATGGCGCGATGTCGAAACGGGCGCCGCGCCAGTGCACGCTTTCCCCGAACAGGGCGTTCACGAACACGGCGAAGCTGAGAAGATCGCGCAGCGGCATCAGCCAGAAGGGCCCGGCCCAGGTGCCGAACTGCCGGTCGATGCGGCGCTTGAGATGAAGCCGCGCCAGCACGGTGGCGGCCAGCGCGAACAGGCTGACGGGGGCAAAGCCGGTGCACAGCGCCGACAGGAGCGCGAAGGCAAAGCCGAAGGTCACCATGCTGCCCAGATTGCCTGCGGGGTCTATGCGGTGGATGGTGTAGCGCCAGCGGCGTTCGTGGCGAAACAGGTCGCGGAAGCTGGGCTCATGGGCGGCATGCGCCACGCCCAGCGATGGCATGGCAAGCGTATGACCCATGGCGCGCACGGCGCGGCCGATTTCATAGTCATCAGCCAGGCAATCGGCGAAGGCGGCAAACCCGCCCACCGCGTCCAGCGTGCTGCGATTTAGTGCGATGGTCGAACCGAAACAGGGGGACGCCAGGCCCAGAGATGTGCCGACCACGACGTTGGGCAGGAAATCGTAGGAGGTGCCCATCGCCGCCAGTTTCGACCACAGGCTGGTATCGCCCTGCACCACTTCACCCGTGTAAAGGCAGGTGACGATGCCGACGCCCGGACGCTGCAGCGCTGCGGTAACCTGGGACAGCCAGTGCGGCTGGACCATGATGTCGCTGTCGGCCAGCACCAGCGTGTCGTGATTGGCGGCCGTCATGATGTTGATGAGGTTTGAAACCTTGCCGTTGGCGCCATGGCTGGCGGTGTCGGCGACGATGACGGTGTCGGCGGCCGGGTATTTGGCCTGCAACGACTTGACCACGGCGACGGCGGGATCGGCGGCGTCATGCACACCGAAGACGATCTGCACCCGGCCCTGGTAATCCTGCCGGAAGAAGCTTTCGAGATTGTCTGCCAAGCCCGGCTCGCAGCGATAGAGCGGCTTGAGGATGGTCACAGGCGGGTGGGCAGCGGGCCCCTGCCCGCCATTGGCCATGAAACGGCGCACACTGAAGGCGGCGAACAGGGCATAGAGGGCGCCCAGCAGGGCAAACCCCGCCAGCACCCAGCCTAGCCCCGTGAAAATCACCGCCATATCCATGTCTTACGGACCCGCCCCCGCGTTTCCCGGCACCTTATTAGATATTCGCATCCGCAGCGCCAAGCCCTGATTTGCGCACGGATTACGACAATTCTTTTCGCAAGCCAATGATTTCATTGAATTTATCAGGAACCAAAGTTCCCATGAGGTCAACTCATACCGCGACTGCGAAAAAAATCCGCCCAGGCACGGGGGTGACGTCGTAAGAAGAGCGGCCTTCACGTCCTTGGGAATGATGAGCACGCTTCAGATAGGCGATGTGACAATAGCCGGCCGGGTGTTGGCAGCCCCGATGACCGGCGTCACCGACCTGCCAGCCCGCCGAATCGCCGTGGCGCAGGGCGCCCCCTATGTGGCGACCGAAATGGTGGCCTGTGATGCCTTTGCCCGGGGCCGGCCCGATGTGGTGCGCCGGGCTGCAGGGGAGGACTTGCCTCTCAAGGTGATCCAGCTTGTGGGACGCGCCCCGCAATGGGTGGCGGCGGGGGCAAAGCTGGCCGAACAGGCGGGGGCCGACATCATTGACCTGAACTTTGGCTGTCCGTGCAAGGAAGTGACCGGCGCCCTGTCGGGATCGGCGCTGATGCGCGAACCGGACCTGGCCGCACGCATCATCCAGGCGGCAGTAGACGCCACCAGCCGCCCGGTGACGCTGAAAATGCGGCTGGGCTGGGATGAGAAAAACCGCAACGCGCCGGAAATTGCCGCGCGGGCGCAAGAACTTGGCGTCAAGGCGATCACTGTTCATGCCCGCACCCGCAACCAGTTCTACAAGGGCGAAGCCGATTGGGCGGCCGTGGCGAAGGTGCGCGCGGCCACGTCGCTGCCACTCATTGTCAACGGCGACATTGTGAGCGCCGCCAGCGCACGCAAGGCGCTCTGTCTGTCGGGTGCGGACGCCGTGATGATCGGGCGCGGGGCCTATGGCCGCCCCTGGGCGATGGCCGCGATCAACACCGCGATGCAAAGCCCTGAAGAGGCACCGGAAACCGAGCCGGGCATGGCGCATAGGCTGGAAGTGGTCCTTCAACATTTCAGTGACACGCTCAAATTTTACGGTGATGCGCTGGGCGTGAAAATATTTCGCAAACACCTTGGCTGGTATGTCGAACAGGCTTTCCAGCCGGGCGACGCCGCAGAACGCCGTTCGGCCAAGGCGCGGTTGTGTCAAATAGACAATCCTCTAACTGTCGAATCGTCGCTCACAGCGCTTTGGTCTGATTTCCCCCTTTCAAACGCCGCCAACGTCACTATGTAGGGCGCACGAAGGGGACCGTTGATCCCGCTGACATTGTCAGCTTTTCATTCCGAATATTCGGGGGTTTTTCATGCGCCGTATCCTGATCCTTGGCACGCTGGGCGCCGCCTTGCTCGCAGCCTGTGGCGAACAGGGTGGTCCGCCGCCTCAGATGCCGCCGGCCTCGGTGGGCGTTGTCACCATCGCCGAGCAGCCGGTGGCGCTTTCGACCGAACTGCCCGGACGCACCAGCCCGTATGCGATCTCCGAAGTGCGGCCCCAGGTCAACGGCATCGTGCAGCGGCGCCTGTTCACCGAAGGCTCGAACGTGAAGGCCGGCCAGCCGCTCTACCAGATTGATCCGGCGCCCTATCGCGCGGTGCTGGACAGCGCCGAGGCGCAGCTCTCCTCCAGCCGCACCCGCGCCGAACGCTATGGCGCGCTGCTGAAGCAGAACGCGATCAGCGCGCAGGAAAATGACGATGCGCAGGCGGCCTTCAAGCTGGCGCAGGCGACGGTGCAAAGCGCGCGCATCAACATGAACTATACGCGCATCGTGGCCCCGATCTCGGGCCGCATCGGCGCCTCCACGGTGACCGAAGGCGCGCTGGTGACGGCGAACCAGCCCCAGGCGCTGGCAACCATCTCCACCCTCGACCCGATCTATGTGGACATTGACCAGTCGAGCAACGAGCTGCTGGCGCTGCAGCGTGCCGTGAACCAGGGCAGCGTGGACTCCAAGGGCGCATCGTCCACCGCCGTGTCGCTGAAGTTCGATGACGGCACCACCTATGCGCATCCCGGCAAGCTGCAATTCACCGATGTGACGGTGGATGCGGCGACGGGCGCGGTGCGCCTGCGGGCCATTTTCCCCAATCCCCAGGGCCTTCTGTTGCCCGGGCTGTATGTGCGCGCAGCGGTAACGCAGGGCGTGGACACCCATGGCATCCTGATCCCGCAGCAGGCGGTGGGCCGCGACCCCAAGGGGGATCCCACCGTGCTGGTTGTGGATGCCAAGAACATGGCGCGCCTGCGCATCATCAAGACGGGCCGCGCCGTGGGCAACCAGTGGCAGGTGCTGGAAGGCCTGAAGACGGGCGAGAAGGTGATCGTGGAGGGCCTGGCCAAGGTTCAGCCCGACATGCCGGTTTCGCCGCAAGAAATCGTCAAGAAGTAAATCACGAAGACATAAGGCGACCACATTATGGGTTTTTCCCGCTTCTTCGTTGATCGGCCGGTCTTTGCCTGGGTCATCGCCATCGTCACCATGCTGGCGGGTGGCATCGCTGCCCTCAGCCTGCCGATCGAGCAGTATCCCAACATTGCCCCGCCCGCGATCACCATCAACGCCATGTATCCGGGCGCCGATGCGCAGTCGCTGCAGAACTCCGTCACCCAGGTGATCGAGCAGCAGCTCAATGGCCTGGACAACCTGCTCTACTTCTCCGCCTCCTCGACGGCGGACGGCATGGCCACCATTACCGCAACCTTCGCATCGGGGACCGATCCCGACATCGCGCAGGTGCAGGTGCAGAACAAGGTGCAGTCGGCGGTGCCGCTGCTGCCGTCCGCCGTGCAGCAGCTTGGCGTGCGCGTGCAGAAGGCGCAGTCCAACTTCCTGATCGTGGTGGCGGCCTATGATGATACCGGGCGCTACAACAACACCGACATCGCCGATTTCGTGACCTCGCGGATGCAGGACCCGATCAGCCGCGCCGCCGGCGTCGGCTCGACCCAGGTGTTCGGCTCGCAATATGCGATGCGCATCTGGCTGGATCCCTTCAAGCTGAAGAATTTCGGCCTGCAGCCGTCGGACGTCTATGCCGCCATACAGACGCAAAACGTGCAGGTGTCGGCCGGCCAGATCGGCGCACAGCCCACCGTGGCGGACCAGGCGATCAACGCCACCGTGACGGCGCAGTCGCGCCTGCAGACGCCGCAGCAGTTCCGCGACATCATCCTGAAAACCTCGGAAACCGGCGCGGTGGTGCGGCTGGGCGATGTCGCCCGCGTCGAACTGGGCGCGGACAGCTATTCCTTCGTGGCGCTGTTCAACGGCATGCCCGCCGCCGGCCTGGCGGTGATGCTGGCGCCCGGCGCCAACGCGCTGACCACCGTGGCAGCCGTGAAAGAGCGCGCCGAGTCCCTGCGCGCCGCGCTGCCGCCGGGCATGAAGATGAGCTATCCGGTGGACAACACCGATTTCATCCGCCTGTCCATCCAGGACGTGATCAAGACCCTGATCGAGGCCATCATCCTGGTGGTGCTGGTGATGTTCCTGTTCCTGCAGAACTGGCGCGCCACGCTGATCCCGGCCGTGGCCGTGCCTGTGGTGCTGCTGGGCACCTTCGGCATCCTGGCGCTGTTCGGCTACTCCATCAACACATTGACCTTGTTCGCGCTGGTGCTGGTGATCGGCCTGCTGGTGGACGATGCCATCGTGGTGGTCGAGAATGTCGAGCGTATCATGCATGAGGAGGGCCTTGCTCCGCGCGAGGCCACGCTCAAGAGCATGAGCGAAATCACCGGCGCGCTCATCGGCATCGGCCTTGTGTTGACCGCCGTGTTCCTGCCCATGGCCTTCTTCGGCGGCTCCACCGGCGCGATCTATCGCCAGTTCTCGGTCACCATCGTTTCGGCGATGGTGCTGTCCATCCTGGTGGCGCTGATCCTGTCGCCGGCATTGTGCGCCACGCTGCTCAGGCCGGTCGAAGAAGAAGACAAGGCCCGCGCCAAGAAATGGTTCGGCTGGTTCAACAACGGCTTTGACCGCTTCCGCGAATGGTATCGCCGCTGGCTGGAAAGCTTCATGCGCCGCCCCTGGCTGACCATGGGCGGCTATGCGGCGATCGTGGCGCTGATGGCGCTGCTGTTCGTGCGCCTGCCCACAGGCTTCCTGCCGGACGAGGACCAGGGCTTCATTTTCAACCTGATCACCCTGCCCGCCGGCACCACCCAGCCCAAGACCCTGGAAGTGGCGCAAAACGTGGCCAAGCACTATCTCGAAAAAGAGAAGGACAATGTCGAGTTCGTGTTCGCGGTGGCCGGCTTCTCGTACGCCGGTTCGGGCCAGAACACGGGCATGGCCTTTACCCGCCTGCGCGACTGGAGCCTGCGCGATGGTTCGCAGAACCGCGCGCCCGCCATCGCATTGCGCGCCAACATGTCGTTCTTCCCGATCCGCGACGCGCAGGTCTATGCGCTGGTGCCGCCCTCGGTGCAGGAGCTGGGCAACGCGACCGGCTTCGACATCCAGATGCAGGATCGCGGCAATATCGGCCATGAAGGCCTGATTGCTGCGCGCAACCAGCTTCTGGGCATGGCAGCGCAGAATCCCATGCTGGCAGGCGTGCGCCCCAACAGCCTGGACGACACGCCCCAGCTTCACATCGAGATTGATCAGGCCAAGGCCGGATCGCTGGGCGTGCGGCTTGCGGACATCAACCAGACGCTGAGTGCGGCCTGGGGCTCGAACTATGTCAACGACTTCGTGGACCGGGGCCGCGTCAAGCGCGTCTATATGCAGGGCGACGCGCCCTATCGGATGTCGCCGCAGGACCTGGATCGGTGGCATGTGCGCGCCGCCAATGGCGCGATGGTGCCCTTCTCGTCCTTTGCCACGTCGAGCTGGCGCATCGGGCCAGCGGCGCTGACGCGCTATAACGGCCTGCCCTCGATCCAGATCCAGGGCGCGGGGGCGCCAGGCATCAGCTCGGGCACTGCGCTCAAGGAAGTGGACAAGCTGTTCCAGAAGCTGCCGCCCGGCGTTGGCTATGAACTGACCGGCCTGTCCTATGAGGAAAGCCAGGCCGGGGCGCAGGCGCCTCTGCTCTATGCGCTCTCCATCCTGGTGATCTATCTGTGCCTGGCGGCGCTGTATGAAAGCTGGGCGATCCCGATGTCGGTGATGCTGGTGATCCCGCTGGGCGTGATCGGCGCGCTGGTCGCGACCTACTTCCGCGGCCTGTTCAACGACATCTACTTCCAGGTCGGATTGCTCACCACCATCGGACTTTCGGCCAAGAACGCCATCCTGATCGTGGAGTTCGCGGTGGATGCCGAGAAGCGTGGCGCGCGCGCCTGGGACGCGGCGATGGAGGCGGCGCGGCTGCGCCTGCGGCCCATCCTGATGACGTCCATCGCTTTCATAGCGGGTGTAACGCCCCTGGCGCTGGCCAATGGCGCAGGCGCCGGCTCGCAGAATGCGATCGGCACCGGTGTGGCGGGCGGCATGATTTCGGCCACCATCCTGGCGATCTTCTTCGTGCCGGTATTCTTCCTGCTGGTGAACACCAGGCTGCAAAAGCATAAATAGGCTGTTCGAAACGGAAGGCCCGCCTCCCATCGAGGCGGGCCTTTTTCCTTGGAAGCACCTCAGCCCGAATTGCGCAGGCCGGCCGATACGCCATTGATGGACATGTGGATACCGCGATGGGTCTCCTCGCTGTCGTCCCCAGCACGGCGGCGGCGCAGCAGGTTGATCTGCAGGTGGTTCAGCGCGTTGACGTAAGGCAGGCGGCGGTGAATGGAATCCGCCAGATCCGCGTTTTTCTCCAGAAGGCGCGACTGGCCGCTGATGGTCAGGACCGCTGCCACCGTCGCCTCCCACTCCGCCTCAATCCGGGTAAAGACCTGTTCGGCCAGAGCCCTGTCCTCCACCAGCCCCGCATATTGCCGGGCCAGCGTCATGCTGGACTTGGCCAGCACCATTTCCATGTTGGCCAGCGTGGTGCGGAAGAAGGGCGAGACATCATGGATAGCGCGCAGCCTCTCGAGCCCCACCTGGTGCGCCGCGGTGCCGAAGCCGAACCATCCGGGCAGCATCACGCGGGCCTGCGACCAGGAAAACACCCTGGGGATGGCGCGCAAATCCTCAATGGCGCCCGACGTGCTGCGTGAGGCCGGGCGGCTGCCGATCTTCAGGTCGGCGATTTCCGGCAGCGGCGTGGACTGACGGAAATAAACCTCGAAGCCGGGCGTGTCATAAACCAGACCGCGATACTGCGCGAACGCCACCTGGCTCAAGTCCATCATCGCCGCCGCGCCATCCGTGTCGGCCGCGTCGGCGCCCGGTTCCAGCTCGGCCAGCAGGTTGGCGACAACGATGGTTTCCAGGCTGGCGCGGCCGATATCGGGATCGCCATACTTGCTGGCCACCACTTCGCCCTGTTCGGTGATGCGCAGACCCATGGCCGATGCGCCGGCCGGCAGCGCACGGACCGCATCGAAGCTGGAACCGCCACCGCGCCCTACAGCACCGCCACGGCCATGGAAGAACCGCACGCGAATGCCGGCTTCCTTGCCCAGGGCCACCAGACCCGCGATGCCCATGCGGATTTCGTAGGTGGAGGTGACATAGCCGCCATCCTTGTTGCTGTCGGAATAGCCGATCATGACTTCCTGCAGATTGTCCTGCGCCGCCAGCATGGCGCGCACCTGCGGATGGGCAAACCAGGCCTGCATCACCGTCCGGCTGTTGCGCAGGTCGGCCACGGTTTCGAACAAAGGCACAATGCGCAAGGCGGCGCGCGGCGGATCGCCCGGAATGAAAAGCCCGGCCTCCTTCATCAGGATGGCGGTTTCCAGCAGGTCGGAAACGCTGCCCGCCTTGGAGATGACGTAGTTCGCCACCGCACCGGGGCCAAAGGCGCGCTGGAGCTGCGCGGCCCGGTCGGCAATTTCCAGCTCCCGCAGGGTTTCGGCGCTATAGGCGGCAAAGGGCGAGCGCAAGGGCCGAGGATTGGACAGCTCGCCCAGCAGCAGCGTGGTGCGCGCATCTTCGCCCAGCGCGCGGTAATCCGGGATGACGCGGGCAGTTTCCAGCAGTTCGGCCACCGCGCGCTCATGCACATCGGAGTTCTGCCGCACATCCATCGAGGCCAGGTGGAACCCGAATGCGCCCGCCGCTTCGCGCAATTCGCTGAGACGGCCCTCGGCCAGATCGGCATCGCCATGCTCGCGCAGCGAGGCGATCATCACGTCCAGGTCGGCGATGAAGGCATCTGGTGCGGCGTAGGCAGGCGCCTCGAAGCGGGGCGGACGGGCGGGGCCGGAGCCGATCAGCGTCTTGCGGGTCGCGGCCATGCGCGCATAGCAGGTAGAAAGCGCCCTGCGGTAAGGTTCATCGGCCTGTTGCGCGGAGGTATGTTCCAGCGGCGCGCGCAGGGTTTTCAGCGCTTCGCTGGTCGAAACCAGATCATCGGATACAGCCAGTTCCACGCCCAGCGCATGCAGTTGCACCAGATAATGATCCAGCACCGCTTCGGACTGGCCGCGCACCGCATAATCCAGCGTCTGGGCGGAGACGAAGGGATTGCCGTCGCGGTCGCCGCCCACCCAGGAGCCGGGCCGCAGGAAGGCGGCGGGCTGTTCCAGGCCAAACAGCTTCGACACCTTGCGCTGAACCACCGGCACCTGGCTGACGAAGGTGGTGCGCAGGACCGCGAGCGCGTTCTTGATTTCGTCCGTCACATGGATGCGGATCGAGCGCAGCATGCGGGTCTGCCAGAGGATGCGGATTTCGCGCTTGAGACGGGCATCCACATCCGCCTCGCACCAGGGCTGGCGTTCTTGCAGCAGCGCGCTGATGGCGGCGTCACGGTCAATGATGCTTTTGCGCCGGACCTCTGTGGGATGGGCCGTGAGAACCGGGGCCAGTACCGCCTCGCGCAGGAAGGCGCGCGCCCTGCCCGCATCCAGCCGCGCCGTCACATCTTCCACCCGCAACGCACGCGCCTGCCGCGCCTGCCCGCGAAGCACATGGTCGTCAGCAATGTTGGCGAGCTGGGAGAAGATGGTGAAGGCCCGGATCAACAGCAGCAGATCGGCTTGCGACACCGAGCCCAGCCGTGCGCCCAGATCCGCGCCGCCGCGATACTCGCCGATGGATTGGCGGCGGATATCCTCGATCAGCGCCAGCGTCGCCGGGCCGTGCTGTTCGCTGACCACCTCGCCCAGGAGGCGGCCCAGCAGGCGGATGTCGGGGGAATTCTTCAGGCTGGCCGTGTCGCTCATGGTGGAACTATCGCAGCGGCCAGCCCGCCTGTCACAAACCGCGCCATTCCTGGTTCCGCAGGGCGAAATCGCATTCCGAATAAGACCAGGGTGGGCCGCACGCGGCTTTTCGGGTAGAAGCGGAACATGCGCCCCCTTCTCGTTGCCGCCCTGTTTTTCCTGCCGCAGCCTGCCCTGGCGCAGCCTGCGCCCGCGGCCAGCCAAGCCTATCTGGCAGCCAATGCGCGCGCGCCGGGCGTCACCGTGCGACCCAGCGGTTTGCAGGTGCGCGTCTTGAAAAATGGCACGGGCCGCCGGTTCAGCCCGGGGGCTGCGGTGCAGGTTTATTATACCGCCAAGCTGGTGGACGGCACGGTGGTGGACGGCACTTCGCCCGGCCTGCCCGCGCCGATCGAGCCGGGTGGCACGCTGAAGGGGCTTGGCG
>JAEZBK010000267.1 GCA_023427355.1 Pseudomonadota bacterium | reverse complement strand
CCCCGGCCTTCCGCCGGGCGCCCTTCCGCCAGGCGCCGCCTCCCGTCCCCTTCGGTGCGCCAGCACCAGGAAGGGGGTGCAAAAGCAGCAAGCAAACTCAACAGCTTAACAACCATTCCACCCCTGTCACGAAACCTTCGCAGTACTGTGATGTTCGTGGCGTGCGCACCGTGTGAATTCCGCCCCAGCCGAGCTTCGGGGCCCAACGCTTGACCGATACGATCTTGACCCAGACCAGCGACATGACGGGCGCACCTGCGACCCGCGCCGCCATCACCGCCCAGGCGGCCAGGGGCGACACCCGCTTCCGCCTGGTGTCGGGCACGGCGGCCGCCATCGTGCTGCTGATCTTCGCCGGGGTGATCGGGGCGCTGGTCGTGGGCGCCATGCCCGCCTTCAAGGCTTTCGGCCTGTCCTTCCTCACCACCGATGCCTGGCGGCCCAGCCGCGAAATCTTCGGCGCGGTGGGTCCGATCTACGGCACCCTGGTGACCTCGGCGATCGCCATGGCCATCGCCCTGCCGGTGGGCATCGGCATCGCCGTCTTCCTGACCGAACTGTGCCCGCGCCTGCTGCGCCGCCCCATCGGCATCGCCATCGAGCTCCTGGCGGGCATTCCCTCCATCATCTACGGCATCTGGGGCCTGTTCGTCTTCGCACCCTGGTTCCAGCTGCATGTGCAGGAGCCGGTGACGCAGGCCGTCGAAGGCGTGCCCGTGCTGGGGTCGCTGTTCGCCGCCCCCGCCTATGGCATCGGCATCTTCACCGCCGGGCTCATCCTTTCCATCATGATCCTGCCCTTCATCGCGGCGGTGACGCGCGACGTGCTGGAAACGGTGCCGTCGGTGCTGAAGGAAGCCGCCTATGGCCTGGGCAGCACCCAGTGGGAAGTGATGCGCAAGGTTGCGGTGCCCTATGCCCGCACCGGCGTGGTGGGCGGCGCGATGCTGGCCCTGGGCCGCGCGCTGGGCGAGACCATGGCCGTCACCTTCGTGATCGGCAATTCGCACCGCATCGTCCCGTCTCTGTTCGCGCCGGGCACCTCGATCTCCGCCGCCATCGCCAACGAATTCACCGAGGCGACATCCGAACTCTATGTCGCCTCGCTGATCGAGCTTGGCCTGATCCTGTTCGTCATCACCTTCATCGTCCTGTCCGCCGCGCAACTGATGCTGCGCCGGATGCAGCGGGCGGAGGGCAAGTAAGACCATGGCCACCGCCCGCGCCCCTGGCCGTTCCGGCCTCTATATCCGCCGGCGCATCGCCAACACGCTGTTCATCGTCCTGTCGCTGGGGGCTGCCGTGTTCGGCCTGGTCTGGCTGGCGATGATCCTGTTCACGCTCCTGACCAACGGCATCGCGGCGCTGGGGCCGCACCTGTTCACCCAGCCCACGCCACCGCCCGGCAGCACGGGCGGGCTGTCCAACGCCATCTTCGGCTCGGTGGTGATGAGCAGCGGCGCGGTCCTTATCGGCACGCCCATCGGCGTGATGGCGGGCACCTATCTGGCCGAATATGCCCGCTATGGCCGCCTGTCCTTCCTGGTGCGCTTCGTCAACGACATCCTGCTGTCGGCCCCCTCCATCGTGCTGGGCCTGTTCATCTACACGCTGGTGGTGCGCCCCATGGGCCATTTCTCGGCCATCGCGGGCACGCTGGCCCTGGCCGTCATCGTCATCCCCGTGGTGGTGCGCACCACCGAGAACATGCTGCTGCTGGTGCCCAACGGCCTGCGCGAAGCCGCCGCCGCGCTGGGCGCCACGCGCAGCCATGTCATCCGCATCGTCACCTGGCGCGCGGCGCGCGCAGGCATCATCACCGGCGTGCTGCTGGCGGTGGCGCGCATCTCCGGCGAGACCGCGCCCTTGCTGTTCACCGCGCTCAACAACCAGTTCATGTCCACCGATGTCACCGGTCCCATGGCCTCGCTGCCGGCGGTGATCTTCCAGTACGCCATGTCGCCCTATGAAGACTGGCACGACCTGGCCTGGGCCGGTGCGCTCCTGATCACCGGCACGGTGCTGCTGCTGTCCATCATCGCCCGCCTCCTCGAAAAGAAGCAACGGAACTGACGCATGGAAACCGCCCTGCACCTCACGCCCGCCCATGCCGCGCCCGCGCCCCAGGCCGAGCGCGCCAAGATCGCGATCAACGATCTCAGCTTCTTCTATGGCGACTCCAAGGCGCTCAAGAACATCACCCTGCCCCTGATGGAGCGCAAGGTGACGGCGTTCATCGGCCCGTCGGGCTGCGGCAAGTCCACGCTGCTGCGCGCCATCAACCGCATCTTCGAACTGTATCCGGGCCAGCGCGCCGAAGGCGAAATCCTGATGGATGGCGAGAACATCCTGAAGGCGCGCGACCTGAACCTGCTGCGCGCGCGCATCGGCATGGTCTTCCAGAAGCCGACGCCGTTTCCGATGTCCATCTATGACAATATCGCCTTTGGCATAAAGCTGTATGAGCGCCTGCCCAAGTCGGAACTGGATGGCCGCATCGAGGACGCGCTGACCCGCGCGGCGCTGTGGAAGGAAGTGAAGGACAAGCTGAGCGCCTCGGGCCTGTCGCTGTCCGGCGGCCAGCAGCAGCGCCTGTGCATCGCCCGCTCGGTGGCGACGCGCCCCGAAGTGATCCTGATGGACGAGCCCTGCTCGGCGCTCGATCCCATTTCCACGGCCAAGATCGAGGAACTGGTCGAGGAGCTGACGCGCGACTACACCATCGTCATCGTCACCCACAACATGCAGCAGGCCAGCCGCGCCAGCGACTACACCGCCTTCATGTATCTGGGCGAACTGGTCGAATATGGTCCGACCGAAAAGATCTTCACCGCCCCCGACGTGAAGCAGACCGAGCAGTACATCACCGGCCGCTTCGGGTGAGCCGCGACCCGCGCAGCGGGACTAAGAGCGCAGAAACAAAAAGGCCGCTCATCCGAGCGGCCTTTTCTTTTGCGCAGGGCGGCAAACTCAAGCCGTATAATCCGCCGGCACCGTATCGTCCGTCTTCTCCCGCTCGCGCAGCAGCAGCGTCAGCACCGCCGCCACGATCAGGTTCAGCGCCAGCGCCAGCAGCGCCGCATAGGTCGGAAACGTAAAGCCAAACACCTCCAGCGGATAGGTGCTGGTCTTCAGCGCCAGTTGCCACACCATCACGGTGCCCGAAATCATTCCGGCCGCCCAGCCCGCCACCAGCGCCACCGGCGAGAACCAGCGGGTATACAGCGCGATGATCACGGCGGGCAGCGTCTGGCACATCCAGATGCCGCCCAGAAGCTGCAACTGGATCGCGTAGGTGCTCTGCAATTCCAGCACGAACAGCAGCGCGCCGAACTTCACCACGATGGAGACGATCTTGGCCACCGATGCCTCCTGCTGCGGCGTGCAGTTGGGCTTCAGCCATTCCTTGTAGATGTTGCGCGTGAACAGGTTGGCGCAGGCGATCGACATGATCGCGGCGGGCACCAGCGCACCGATGGCCACGGCGGCAAACGCCACGCCCACGAACCAGTCCGGGAACATCTTCAGGAACAGGGCGGGCACGGCGAAATTGTTGCCGAACGCGGCAAAGCCTTCCGCATAGGCCGGATCGCTCCGCACCCCCGCCGCGATCGCCATGTAGCCCAGGAGCGCGATCAGCGCGAGCGCCAGCGAATAGCCCGGCAGGATCATCGCGTTGCGCCGGATCACGTTGCGGCTCGACGATGACAGGATCCCCGTCACCGCATGGGGATACAGGAACAGCGCCAGCACCGATCCCAGCGCCAGGGTGGCATAGCCGAATTGCGGCCCCAGGCTGGTGGCGGTGGCGGGCGCCAGCGTCAGGTTGGCTTGCGGCGCGGCCTCGAAGATCGCGCCATAGCCGCCCAGCTTGGCCGGGATATAGATGATGGCGGCAAACACGGTGACATAGACCAGCAGGTCCTTCACCACCGCGATCAGCGCGGGCGCGCGCAGGCCGCTGGAATAGGTATAGAACGCCAGCACAGTGAAGGCGATCAGCAGCGGCGCATCCACCGCGCCGAAGCCCGGAATATTCCAGGTGAAGTTCGCGCCCATCGCCGCCAGCACCACCTGCATGCCCACCAGCTGCAGCGCGATATACGGCATGGTGGCGACGATGCCGGTCGCGGCCACCGCCAGCGACAGGGCGCGGCTGCCGAAGCGCCCGCGCACGAAATCCGCCGCCGTCACATAGCCATGGGCACGCGACACCGACCACAGGCGCGGAAACGCCAGGAACAGCAGCGGGAACATCAAAATCGTATAGGGCACGGCAAAGAAGCCGGGCGCACCCGCGCCGAACACCAAAGCGGGCACCGCGATGAAGGTGTAGGCGGTATACAGGTCGCCGCCCAGCAGGAACCAGGTCACCCAGGTGCCGAACTGCCGCCCGCCCAGGCCCCATTCATGCAGGTTGGAAAGATCACCGGCGCGCCAGCGCGAGGCGAAGAAGCCCAGCAGGGTGACGAACGCGAACAGGCCAAGGAACACCGTCAGCGTGACGGGATTGGGGTCCATGCTCATTTGCGGCGGTTCTCAAAAAGATAGACGGGATAAAGACAGGCGACGCCGCCCGCGATCCACAGCATCTGGAACCAGTAGAAGAAGGGGATGCCGAACAGGGTCGGTGTAATGCGGTTGTAGAAGGGCACCCACAGCAGCGCCACATACGGCACCAGCAGCAACAGATAGACCGGATGGAATCTCCGGCGGGGCGGCCCGCCCTTGTCGTCTGCCATGATACCGCTCTCCCCTTTGCACCGGGCGGTTTGCCGCCTCTTGTGGTTCCCTACATACAAAGACGCCGCCCGGCAGAAAAGCGGGCGGCGTCCTTATTCGCGCTGGCGGCGGCTAGTTGCCGCGTCCGCCGCGCCCGGCGGCGGGCGCCGCGGCGGGCAGCGGGTTGCCGTCGGGGCCGATCTGGGTCGTCACCACCGGGCCGATGCCGGTCAACAGGATCACCGACGGCTCCGGGTCGCCCGCGCGGCTGCCGTCCCAATGGGTCTTGCCGCCTTCATTGACCACATACGTCCCCGCCCGCATCGGATAGGTGGTGGCGAAGTCATAGGTGTTGCTGGTGCTGACCCACCAGGTGCCCGAAATCACATAGATCCAGCGCGTGCCGTTATGCTGGTGGGGCCGCGAGAAATTGCCCGGATACCATTTGATCAGCACGCCATAGGGACCGGCCTGGTTGGGGTTGCCCCACAGGTTGATGGTCTGGTTGCGGCAGGGGCCATTGCACTCCGGCCACTTGATGTCGGCCAACCGCTGGAACGGCACATTGGCGGGCAGCGGCACCGGGCCCACCGGATCGGTGGCGGTGATGTTGGGGTTGAGCGC
Source organism: Pseudomonadota bacterium (assembly GCA_023427355.1). Classification (GTDB taxonomy): domain Bacteria; phylum Pseudomonadota; class Alphaproteobacteria; order Micropepsales; family Micropepsaceae; genus Rhizomicrobium. The sequence goes on along the minus strand of JAEZBK010000267.1, from coordinate 879 downwards.
GGGCGCGGGCGCCGGGGCCTGCGCGGCGGCAGGCGCAAGGGCCAGCGCGGCGGTCAGCGCAAGCGCGGGCAGGCCAAGCCGGGAAAGCATCATGGGGAATCCTCCTGTCATGCGCCGCCCCTTGCTGGGATGACGGCTTTGTCAGGATTGTTCCGGGCGGCTTGGCGCAAAGTCAATCGGGGGCGGCGGGCAGGGGCCTTGAAGACGCACCTGCCCGCGCGCCACCCGGCATGAAAAGGCCCTGCAAGAGGGTGAAACAGGGCCGTTCATGTCTTGCGACGGGATTTACGCCGACTTGCGGCCGGCCACGACCAGGCCCAGACCGGCGACGATGGCGGCAATGGAAGCCGCCGTCGGAATCCAGACATTCTTTTCCTTGTCGGCGTTGATCTCCACCGGCCCGATCTCGGCCACGGTTTCGCGCTGGGTCCAGGAAATATTCGGCACGACCAGGCCGCCGATACCGGCCAGCAGCAGCACCACGCCAAGGATCATCAAGGGCTTCATCAAATCTCTCCCACGCTGAAATGGCCATTTGGCCTCGAATGGGACGAAAACGTGGCGGGTGGAACAAAGGTTCCCAAGGGTCTTCACTCCAGTTTCTTCCGCAGCTCGCCGATGATGCACAGCGGATCGGCCATCACGCCCTGGTCGGCGGCGCTCAGGCCCGGAATGGGCCGCGAAAACATGGACACGCAGGGCACATTCAGGGGCGTCTGCGCCGCCGCCCGCTCCGCCGCCCAATAGCCTTCCTTGCGCACTTTCTCACGCGGATCGGCGGTGGGATCGCGCCGCTCCACCATGCCGAAATCCACGCGGCACCGGGCGCGCTCCTCCGGCGGCAGCGTCGCCAGCGTGTCCGCCGCGCAGCCCTGCATC
>JAEZBK010000243.1 GCA_023427355.1 Pseudomonadota bacterium | reverse complement strand
CTAACATGGTTTGGCACCCCCGCCGCCAGTCAAAATTGCAGTTGAAACAGCCACTTGCGGGTTCCCCAGCCGCTGTCGCACCCGCCGGTTGACTTCCCCCCACCCCCCGCATAGTTTCCGCGCCTCTTCGCCGGGGGCGAAGGCCAAAATTCCGTGCTCAAAGGCGTGTCATGAAGGTCCGTAACTCTCTCCGTTCGCTCAAGAAGCGCGACAAGGATTGCCGCATCATCCGCCGCAAGGGCCGCGTCTACGTGATCAACAAGAAGAACCCGCGCTTCAAGGCGCGCCAGGGCTGATTTCCTGCTGCCGGGGTGTGCTAGGGTCGCGCACCTGCTCGATAAAAAGACGGAAGCGCCGTGGAACTGCCCCCTCCAGATCTCGAAATTCTCGCCAGGCGTGATGCAATCGTTAGCGCGCTGAAGGCCCTCGTGCCCGATGGCGTCGTGGACGATGCCGCCGGCCGCCAGGTCTTCGATTGCGACGCCCTTGCCGCCTACACCCAGCAGCCGCTGGTCGTGGTGCTGCCCAAGACCCGCCAGCAGGTCATAGACGTCGTCAAATACGCCAACCGCGAAGGCATCCCCATCGTGCCGCGCGGCGCGGGCACCTCGCTGTCCGGCGGCTCGCTGCCCCGCGAGGACGGCATCCTGCTCGCCATGGGGCGGATGAAGTCCATCCTGGAAATTGATTACGAAAATGGCTGCGTCACGGTCGAACCGGGCGTCACCAACCTCAACATCACCAAGGCGGTCGAAGCCAATGGCTTCTATTACGCCCCCGATCCCTCCAGCCAGATCGCCTGCTCCATCGGCGGCAATGTCGCGGAAAATTCGGGCGGCCTGCACTGTCTCAAATACGGCCTGACCACCAACAACCTTCTGGGCGTGGTCTTCATCACCCCGCAGGGCGAGGAAGTGCGCCTGGGCGGCAAGGCGGGCGCGCAGGGCGGTCTCGACCTGCTGGGCCTGGTCACCGGCTCCGAAGGCCTGCTCGGCACCGTCGTCGAAGTCACCGTCAAGATCCTGCGCAAGGCGCCCGTCACCCGCACCCTGCTGGCCTCGTTCGACACCGTGCCCCAGGCCGGCGAGGCGGTGGCCGCCATCATCGCCGACGGCATCCTGCCCGCCGCCATGGAGTTCATGGACCAGATGTGCGCCCAGGCGGTGGAAGCCTACAACCAGCCCGGCTACCCGCCGGGCGCCGCGGCCATTCTCATCATCGATGCCGATGGCGTCGAAGCCGATGTCACCGACACCATGGCGCGCCTGGCCGCCGTGGTGGCGCGCGTCGGCGGCACCACCAGGGAAGCCACCGACGAGGCGCAGCGCGCCCGCATGTGGTCGGGCCGCAAGGCCGCCTTCGCCGCCATGGGCCGCCTGCAGCCCGACATGATCTGCATGGACGGCACCATCCCGCGCCGCGCGCTGCCCGAAGTGCTGGAAGGCATGGCCAAGCTGTCCGAGCAATATGGCCTGGGCTGCTGCAACGTCTTCCATGCGGGCGACGGCAACCTGCATCCGCTGATCGTGTTCGACCAGACCAAGCCCGGCGAATTCGAAAAGGCCGAACAGTTCGGCTTCGACATCCTGCGCCTGTGCGTGAAGGTGGGCGGCGTGCTCACCGGCGAACATGGCGTGGGCATCGAGAAGCGCGACCTGATGCCCGAAATGTTCACCACCGAGGAAATGGAACAGCAGGGCCGGGTCAAGTGCGCCTTCGATCCGGGCGGCCGCTACAATCCGGGCAAGGTCTTCCCGACGCTGTCGCCCTGCATCGAACAGGGCCATCTGCACGTCCATGGCGCGCAGCTCCCCCATCCCCATCTGCCGCGCTACTGATGACCAAGGTAACCAGCGAATCCCAGGTGGTTGAATTCGTGCGCCAGGCGCGCGCGGACAAGACGCCGTTCGAGATCGTCGCGGGCGGCACCCGCCGTGGCCTGGGCGCCCCGGTCCCGTCCCTGCCGCAGCTCGATGTCTCTGCCCTGTCGGGCATCGTCAATTACGAACCCGAAGAACTGCTCTGCACCGTCGCGCCCGCCACGCCGCTGCCGCAGGTGGCGGCCGCGCTGGCCGAACGCGGCCAGCGCCTGGGCTTCGATCCGGCCGACTGGTCGGCCATTCACGGCCTTTCGGGTACGCCCACCATCGGCGGCGCGGTCAGCGTGGATGCCTTCGGTCCCGGCCGCCTGCTGCGCGGGCCGGCACGCGACTCGCTGCTGGCCTATCGCGGCATCAACGGCATGGGCGAAACCATTCGCGGCGGCGCCAAGGTGGTGAAGAACGTCACCGGCTTCGACCTGCCCAAGCTGATGTGCGGCGCCTTCGGCACCCTGTCGGTGCTGACCGAACTGACCTTCCGCGTCTATCCGCGCCCCACCAGCGCCGCCGTGCTGGCGGTGAAGGATGTCGGCCCGATGGAAGGCTTCGCGCATTTGCGCAAAGTCGCACGCAGCGCGCTGGAACCGTCGGGCCTCAGCTATCTGCCGTCCGGCAACACGCTGCTGCCCGATGTCGGCCGCGGCGCCGCGATCATCCGCCTGGAAGGCGAAGCCAAGCCGCTCTCCGAGAAGATCGTGCTGGCCAAGGCGCTCTTGGGCGTGAACCTGGAAGATGTCGCCGACGGCCTGGGCCTGTTCGGCAGGATCCGCGACGGCGCGATGTTCACCGGAACCGACCTGGAAATCTGGCGCGTGATGATCCCCGCCACCGACGCCCCGCGTTTCGCCGCCGAAATCGCCGCGCCGCTCTGGGCTGGCGACCAGGCCGGCGGCCTGCTCTGGCTGGGCGCGAAGCCTCAAAGCGCCGCCGCCATCCGCGCCCTGGCCGCCGCCCATGACGGCCAGGCCATGCTGCTCAAGGCTTCAGACGCGCGCCGTGCCGAACTTGGCCTCTATGCGCCGCCATCGCCTGCGCTGGCGCATCTGCGCGCCGGCATCAAGAACGCTTTCGATCCCGACAATCTTCTGAATCCGGGGCGCATCTGATGCGGAACAACTTTACCGCCGAGCAATGGGCCGATCCCGAGCTGAAGCCCGCCGCCACCCAGGTGCGCAAATGCGTGCATTGCGGCTTCTGCACCGCCACCTGCCCGACCTATGTCGTGCTGGGCGACGAGCGCGATTCCCCGCGCGGCCGCATCCAGTTCATGCAGAAGATGCTGGAAGAGGGCGGCACGCCGTCCGACGAGGCGGTGCATCACATTGACCGCTGCCTGTCCTGCCTCAACTGCCGCACCACCTGTCCGTCCAGCGTGGATTACGCCCGGCTGGTGGACAAGGCCCGCGCCCATATCCATGACAACTACCAGCGCAGCCTGTCGGACCGTTTCATCCGCTGGCTCATCGCCAATGTCTTTCCCTATCCGGCCATCACCAAGGTGATGCTGGGCCTGGCCCCCTTGGGCCGCGTGGTGTCCAAGGTCATTCCACTGGGCCCGCGCCTGGAAGCGATGCTGAAAAAGGCCGCGCCGCCGCGTGGTCCCGAAGAACTCACCCGCCCGGCCAAGACCCTCAGGCGCATCGCGCTGCTGCCCGGCTGCGTGCAGCAGGCCATCGCGCCGCAGATCGACGCCGCCGTGTCGCGCCTGCTCGCCCGGCGCGGCATCGAACTGGTGCCGCTGGAAGGGGCGGGCTGCTGTGGCGCGCTCACCCACCATCTGGGCCGCGAACATGAAAGCCAGGGCTTTGCGAAAAAGCTCATCACCGCTTGGGAAGCCGGCAGCTTCGACGGCGTCTTCATCTCGGCCACCGGGTGCGGCGGCTATGTGAAGGAACTGGAACACACCTTCCCCGGCGATCCGGTGTGGCAGCCGCGCGCCGCCAAATTCGCCGCCCAGGTCGTGGACCTGCTCGAACTGCTCGAACCGGGCGCGGTAACGGCCACCCAGGGCCGCGGCACGCGCGTCGCCTATCACCCGCACTGCTCCTTGCAGAACATGCTCAAGCTCAATGGCCGGGGCGAGGCGCTGCTGGCCGCCGCCGGCTTCACCGTCACGCCCTTCCTGGAATCGCATATCTGCTGCGGCGCGGCGGGCAGCTATTCCATCCTGCAGCCGGAACTCTCCAACACGCTGCGCTACCGCAAGCTGGGCCACATCATGGCGGGCGATCCGCAGGTGATCGTGTCGGGCAATATCGGCTGCATCCAGCAGCTCAAGGATGGCGTGCCGGTCATGCACATCGCCGAACTGCTGGACTGGGCCGAAGGTGGT
>JAEZBK010000227.1 GCA_023427355.1 Pseudomonadota bacterium | reverse complement strand
TCCAGGCACTGGGCCGGGGCGACGTCGCTGACACAGGGCGCCAGCCCCAGCGAACCTTCGGTGACCCGCACAATGTCCGCCAGGGTGATGTTTTCCGGCGGTCGCGCCAGGACGAACCCACCCTTGGAGCCACGATAGCTCCTCAACAGTCCCGCCTTGCGCAGTTCGGACAGGATGGCTTCCAGGAATTTCACCGAGGTATGCGTGGCCCGGGCGATATCCCGCGAGGAAAGCGGCTCCCGCCCCGCTTCGGCCGCCAGCAGCACCATGGCGCGAAAGGCGTAATGGGCCCGCACGGACAGCATGGTCACCTCTTGCGCCGCAACGATGCGGTGGCGGTGAAGCGGCGGGCCCGCGTCCTACTTCCGGTAGATCTGGTCAAAGACACCCTTTTCGGCGAAATGCACCTGCTGCGCCTTGCCCCAGCCGCCAAAGTCCGCGTCGATGGTCGTCAGCTGGATGTCGGGGAACTGCTTCTTGTACTTGGCAAGAACCTTGGCATCACGCGGGCGATAGAAGTCGCGGGCCGTGATCTCCTGCGCCTCGGGCGTATAGAGGAACTTCAGGAAGGCTTCGGCCACCCGGCGCGTCTTGCGGCGGTCCACATTCACGTCCAGCAGCGCAACAGGCGGCTCCGCCAGGATCGAGCGGCTGGGATAGACGATCTCATACTGGCCGGGGGATTCCTTCAGCGCCAGATGGGCCTCGTTTTCCCACGACAGCAGGACATCGCCGATGCCGCGCTTGGTGAAGGTGACGGTGGAACCGCGAGCGCCTGAATCCAGCACCGGCACGTTCCGGTAAAGACCGCCCACGAACGCGCGCGTCTTCGCGTCCGACGCACCCGGCTGCTTGGCGGCATAGGACCAGGCCGCCAGATAGGCCCAGCGGGCGCCGCCGCTGGTCTTGGGGTTGGGCGTGATCACCTGCACGCCCGGCTTCACCAGGTCATTCCAGTCGCGCAACTGCTTGGGGTTGCCCTTGCGCACCAGGAACACGATGGTCGAGGTATAGGGCGAAGAATTCTGCGGCAGGCGCTTCTGCCAGTCGGCCGGCAGCAGCTTGGCGGTGCGCGCGATGGCGTCGATGTCGGCGGCCAGCGCCAGCGTCACCACATCGGCCTGCTGGCCATCGATCACCGAACGCGCCTGGCTGCCCGATCCGCCATTGCTGGTGCGCACCGTCACGCGATCATCCTTCCAGCTCTTGGCGAAGGCCGCCCCCAGATGCTGATACAACTCGCGCGTGGGGTCGTAGCTGACATTCACCAGGGTCACATCCGCCGCAAAGGCCGTGGAGGCGACCAGGATGGACGCGGCGGCAACAAGGGACAGTAGCTTTCTCATGTCGGTCTCCTGCGGAGCGTGAAGGTTATTTTCCGTAGATCTGGTCGAAAATTCCGCCATCGGCGAAGTGCGTGGCCTGGGCCTTGGCCCAGCCGCCAAAATCACCACCCACCGTGGTCAGGCGCAAGCCCGGAAACTGTTTGGCATAACGCGCCAGCACAGCGGCATCGCGGGGGCGATAGAAGTTGCGCGCCGCTATCTCCTGCGCCTCGGGCGTGTAGAGATACCGCAGGAAGGCTTCCGCCGCGGCGCGGGTCTGGCGGCGATCCACATTGCTGTCCACCAGCGCCACCGAAGGTTCCGCCAGTATGGAGATGGACGGATAGACGATCTCATACTGGCCCGGCGCTTCCTTCAGCGCCAACAGGGCTTCGTTTTCCCAGTTCAGCAGCACATCGCCCAGGCCACGCCGCGTAAAGGTGACCGATGAGGCCCGCCCGCTGGAATCCAGTATGGGCACATGCTTGTAGAGTTCCCCGACAAAGGCGCGCGCCTTCTGCGGGTTGCCGCCCGGCGCCTTTTCCGCAAATGACCAGGCCGCCAGATAGGCCCAGCGCGACGCCCCACCCGTCTTGGGATTGGGCGCGATCACCTGCACGCCCGGCTTGACCAAGTCGCTCCAGTCGCGGATCTGCTTTGGATTGCCCTTGCGCACCAGGAAAACGATGGTGGACGTATAGGGGCTGGAATTCTGCGGCAGCCGGCTCTGCCAGTTTGCCGGCAACAGCCTAGCCCGCGCGATGGCGTCTATGTCCGCAGCCAGGGCCAGCGTCACGATATCGGCGCGCAACCCGACAATCACCGCGCGCGCCGGCGCGCCCGACCCGCCATGGCTGGTGCGCAGGCTGATCTTGCTGCCGGCCTTCTCGCTGCGCGCGGCATAGGATAAGCCCAACTGCTGGTAGAGTTCGCGCGTGGCATCATAGCTGGAGTTCAGAAGCGTCAGATCCGCAGCCCAAACGGGCGCGGCATGGATCGCCGCAACCGTCACCAGGAGGGAAAGAATGCGCTTCATGGCCTGCTCCAGAACCCGCGCGATATCCCCAACCTGCCGAAGCGTGGCATCCGGGCATCGCATGGGGATTAAATGTCCCATATCTCTATTAAGTCAATAGGATATTATGGATAGCCCGCCTGTAAGTGGTTGAAAACCCTTGCCATGCCCATCGCGTCACGAAAATTTCTTGGGCTGGCGCCATTTGACCGGGCGCAGGCGGTGTCGGATAAGCCCACCTCATGAGTGCTCCGGGACTGCTATCCATGCCAGGCCGTGTGCGCAGCGTGCTGCCGGGTTTCCGGCTCTCGCTGGGCTTCACGCTCTTTTACCTCGCCAGCCTGGTGCTGATCCCGCTGCTGGCGCTGGTGCTGCGGCCTTTCGAAATGCCGCTGGGCGATCTGTGGGACGCCATCACCACGTCGCGCGTGCTGGCCGCGCTGCGCCTGTCCTTTGGCATGGCCTTGGCCGCGGCCCTGATTGATGCGGTCTTCGGCCTGATCATCGCCTGGGTGCTGGTGCGCTATCGCTTTCCCGGCAAGGGACTTCTGGATGCGCTGATTGACCTGCCCTTCGCCCTGCCCACCGCCGTGGCGGGCATCGCCCTGTCCACGCTCTATGCACCCAATGGCTGGCTGGGCGCATTGCTGCTCGAATATGGCATCCGCATCGCCTACACGCCCTGGGGCGTGCTGGTGGCGATGATCTTCATTGCCCTGCCCTTCACGG